>NZ_JAPEHS010000029.1:0-29793 GCF_028823565.1 Psychrobacter sp. A3 | reverse complement strand
TTTATGATGATTTATGATGCCGAGCAAGGCGAAACGGTGGCACTCGATTATCGCGAAAGAGCCCCAAGCAGCGCCTCACGTGATATGTATCTCGATGAGGACGGCAATGCGGTAAGTGATTTGTCTCGCTTTCACGGCTTAGCTGTCGGCGTACCAGGGACAGTCGCAGGACTGCTCAAAGCGCTAGAAGACCATGGCACCATGAGCCGCGAGCAAGTGATGGCACCAGCGATCGCACTTGCTGAAGATGGCATAGAAGTCACCGCTGGCTTGTCGGAGTCACTAGAAGCCTTAAGCGATCGCCTACAAAAGTGGCCCAGTACCAAAAAAGTGTTTTTTAAACCTGACGGCAGCGCGTATCAACCTGGCGAGCGCTTGTATCAGCCAGAGCTTGCCCGCTCGCTAAAGCTCATTGCCGCGCAAGGCGCTGATGGCTTTTATAAAGGTGAGACCGCGACTAAATTAGTCAAAGCCGTTAATGAGGCTGGCGGCAGTATGAGCTTGCAGGATTTAGCCAATTACGAAGCCATCGCTCGTACGCCTGTGACAGGCGACTACCGTGGTTATGAGATCGTCTCTATGCCGCCGCCCTCCTCTGGTGGTATTCACATCGTGCAGATACTTAACATCTTAGAAGGCTATCCACTAAAAGACTATGGTCACAATAGCGCGCAAACCATTCACCTAATGGCAGAGGCAATGCAACTGGCTTATGCTGACCGTGCAGAGTATTTAGGGGATTCAGACTTTATCGATGTGCCAGCGAGCGGCCTTACTTCTCAAGCCTATGCCGATCAGCTGCGCACCTTGATTGATCCAGACAAAGCCACGCCAGCGAGTACGATTAAAGCCAACAACCCACTACCCTACGAGAGCGACCAAACCACGCATTTCTCTATTGTGGATAAAGACGGCAATGCGATCGCCAATACCTATACGCTCAATTTCTCTTACGGCACCGGTCTGGTTGCAGACGGCACGGGCATATTACTAAACAACGAGATGGACGACTTTTCTGCCAAGCCTGGCACGCCAAATGGCTATGGACTTATCGGCGGCGCGGCAAACGCCGTTGAAGCGGGCAAACGTCCTTTATCTTCTATGAGCCCGACCTTAGTATTTAAAGACAGTAAGCCCTATATCGTGACTGGCAGCCCCGGCGGTAGCCGCATCATCACTACCGTTACCCAAATCATCTCAAACGTCATCGATCATGATATGAATATCGCTGAAGCCACGCATGCGCCGCGCATCCATGACCAGTGGCTACCGGATGAGATACGAGTAGAAAAAGCACTGAATATCGATACGATCAAAAAGCTAGAATCCATGGGACACACGGTCAGTCCAAAAGCCGCTATGGGCTCAACACAGTCGATTATGATAACGCCAAATGGTGTCTACGGCTCCTCTGATCCGCGTATTGTCGATGCAGCGGTGGTCGGGTATTAAGTTAACTTTTTGGTGTCAAATACGCGTGGCGGAACTGAGTAGGCGATATGCCTGTGAACTGCTTGAACTGGCGGCTAAAAGCACTGTGATCGCTGTAGCCGCAGTGCAATGATATCTGAGTCACTGACATTTCAGGATTAGCCAATAACTTCACCGCATATTCCAAGCGTAGCTTTTGTACAAACTGCAGCGGCGACATACTGAGCACTGCCTTAAACGTTCGCTCTAGCTGCGACACGCTCAAATTAGCCAAATCGGCCAATTGAGCAATATTGATTTTCTGATCAAGATGGACGCGTACAAATTGAGCGACTTCAGCCAAGCGAGCGTGTTTACGTAAAACACGCTCATTATCTTCATCGATATCGACCGATATTCCAACCATCGCAACTATTTGTTGGTTGTTATTATAAATAGGCAGCTTATTGGTAATACACCATCCTAATTGACCAGATGCATAACTGTGCAGCTCTAAGTTGTCGACAATCGACTTTCCCTCGCGCAATACCTTCATATCTTGCACCATATAGTCTTTGCCCTGATGATGTGAAAACACCTCTTCTGTGGTGAAGCCTATAATGTCTGCATGCTTATTCAACTGACAACGTTTTAACAGCGTTCTGTTTGCCAGCTGGTAACGCGCCTGCTCATCTTTTACAAAAAAGACAATCTTGGTGAAATTGTCAATCAAAGGCAGCAATAGCGATATATTCCCAACAAATTCATCCATACTTTCTGGATAATAAGACGTAATACTCTCTTGTAGTGACATCACAAGTTCAGTGTTTTCATTTACTTCATCAAGCATAGCGCTTCCTTGTTCTATCAAGCTGAATACACACATTAAACGTTAAAAAACTCTATACGCAATTACCCTCATATTCTATTACACAAAGCTTATATAACAGCATCCACTGACTATTTTTATGAAAAAAAGTCATGTCTTATTTACTCCAAAAATATATTACAACCTTACTAGTGTACACCTGAATACTATGCAGAAATACGCATTTATCCATGAAAAAACAGCAAGACGCTCCATTCAAAAACGTCCATTCTATATATAGACCTTAGCAATTGCGGATTAATGGATGACTGCAAGCTATGCTTGCATTAGCTCTATTGCACAACAATGGAATGTAACTTTTTCAAGGATGAATTAAGGTACCCGTCATGTCTTCTACATTATTTAACTTTAAAATTATCGACTCACATACTGGCGGTGAGCCTACTCGTATGGTCTATGACGGCTTTCCTGAGCTGGTCGGTGAGACCATGCAAGATAAGCTGCAGTATTTCAAACAAAACTTTGACCATCTGCGCCAAAGTATCATCTTAGAGCCACGCGGCAATGATGTCCTTGTCGGTGCACTACTCCTTCCTGCAATTGATCCTAAAGCCACAGCGGGCGTTATCTTTTTCAACAATGCTGGTTATTTAGGTATGTGCGGGCACGGCACGATTGGTGTCGTCGCATCGCTGGCTTATCAACAAAAAATCACGACTGGCACACATTGGTTTGAAACCCCGGTGGGTTTAATCAAAACAACCTTGCATGATGATGGCAGCTGTAGCATCCAAAACGTCCCTTCTTATCGTTATAAAAAACAAGTTGAGGTTCAAGTCCCTGAATTAGGCCTTATCCGTGGCGATATCGCTTGGGGTGGCAACTGGTTCTTTTTAGTCAGTGAGCATGGACAAGACATTCAAGCAAATAATGTCGCAAAACTGACTCAAGTAACCATGCAAATTAAGCAAGCATTAATCACTGCTAATATCACAGGCGAAAACGGCGGCGAGATTGACCATATCGAGCTGTTTGCCGATAGCAATGATGCTCAAGCAGATAGTAAAAACTTCGTCCTATGCCCAGGTGCGGCGTACGACCGCTCACCTTGCGGTACCGGCACCAGTGCCAAACTGGCCTGCCTTGCTGCTGACGACCTCTTAGCGCCTGGTCAAATCTGGCGCCAACAAAGTGTTGTTGGCAGCGTATTTACCGGCAGCTACCAACATGCCACTGATCTCAACAATACAGAGTCTACAGCCTACCCTGAGCACACGATTATCCCAACCATCTGTGGTCATGCCCATGTCTGCGCCGAGACCACACTGATTGTACAAGAAGACGACCCATTCAAATGGGGCATTTCTTGCTAAACACTTGTTATGTACTTATTAAGCAATTGCTAAAAAACTATTAAGCATATGCGAAACCACAGATAGCAATAAATTGGTCAGCCAATGTTTATGCATGAGTATTATCGAGAGATCCTATGAGCACCTCACACTTCGACATTCATATTATTGGTGGCGGCATTATCGGTCTTGCGACTGCGGTGACGTTACAAGCGCGAGGCATCAAGGTCGCATTACTCGACGCCAATGAAGTCGGTCAAGGCGCATCATTAGGTAACGCCGGTCATATCGCTGCCGAGCAGGTTTTTCCGATTGCCGATGCAAGTATGCTTCGCCATATCCCAGCCATGCTCTTTAACCCAACAGGGCCATTACGTATAGACTGGCGCTATCTGCCGCGCTTAATGCCTTGGGCAATACAATTGCTCATGAACATGCGCCCTGAGCCATTTGAGCGCATTCATCAGGCATTAATGACCCTTAATCAGAGCAGCATTCAAACTTGGCAGGATTTTGCTAATCAGTGGAAACTAAACGATTGGGTACACATTGAAGGCTCATTATTAACGGTTGAAAAACCCGTTAGCGTGTCGTTATTAACCGCACATGGCAACCGTCTTAACGAGATTGGTGTGGCAAATGAGTTACTCAGTCAAAAAGAGCTGTTGGCGCGTGAGCCTGCCTTACAAGATAACCAGTTGGCGGCGTTGTTCTTTCCAAATACCGGTCACATCACCAATCTAAAATCCGTCATGAAACAGCTTCACAGTACCTTTAGACAGTTAGGGGGTCATACGATTGAACATTGCCGTGTACTGGATGCAGCCGTGCATCCAGACGGTATTCGTCTAACCACCAGTCAAGGCGATATGACAGCATCTAAGGTCATGCTATCTGCCGGTGCTCACTCAAAAACATTGGCGAGGAAACTCACTGGTGTGACGGTACCGTTAGATACCGAGCGTGGCTATCACCTAATGCTACCGCATGAGCCGCAGCGTTTGCAGATACCCGTATCCAGTATGGATCGGCGCTTTATTATGACACCGATGCAAGAGGGCTTGCGTTTGGCTGGCACTGTGGAATATGCAGGACTTGACGCGCCAGCAAATATGAGGCGAGCTCACATGTTATTGCAACAAGCGCAGCCCATGTTAAAAGCACCATTAAATGCAGCAGACAGTGTGCCTTGGATGGGTTTTCGACCTTCAACAGCGGACTCACTACCCATCATAGATAGGATTGACAAGGTGTTTTTAAACTTCGGGCATCAACATTTGGGCCTAACGCAAGCTGTCGTCAGCGCACGAATGGTCGCGGAACTATATTTTGATGAGCCCCCTGTGATAGATCCAAAACCATATCGACTTAACCGTTTCAAATAAGCAGTTTATGACTGCCGTGTAGCAAGCAAAAAACCAACCGATTCAATATTGAATCACCATTATTTAAATCACTACTAACAAGGAAAGACTTATGAATATTAATGGAATCTTAGTCCCAATCGTTACCCCATTTGACCATAACGGTAACGTTGATGCGCAAAAATTAACGGCACTGGTCGAAGCCTTTATCGATAAAGGCGTTGCCGGTATCGTCGCTTGCGGTACTACTGGTGAATACTACACGTTTTCAGATGCTGAGCGTGAGTTGGTGTTGACCACTATTGCTGAAGCTGCAAAAAATAAAGTGACCCTTATCGCTGGTATTAACAGCTTATCAACCGATCATTCTATTGAGCTTGCCACACAAGCAAAAACCTTAGGTTATGACGGGCTTATGCTGTCTGCCACCCCTTATAGCTTACCTGAGCAAGATGGCATCATCGCTCACTTTGAAAAAGTAGCCGATGCCAGCGAGCTACCAATCATCATGTACAACTTCCCGGACCGTGTCGGCGTTGCCATTGAATTTGACACGGTTGCTCATCTAGCCAAGCACCCTAACATCGTCGGCGTAAAAGAAAGTAGCGGCGACTTTAGCCATGCGCTACGTATGCTACAAGCTGATTTTGATGACTTTGAAGTGGTCTGTGGCTGCGATGATCAACCCGTTGACTTCTTCTTTTGGGGTGCAAAAAGCTGGATCGCAGGCGCAGCAAACGTCTTTCCAGCCGAACAAGTCGCTCTGTTTGAGGCCACCCAGCAAGGCGACTGGGATAAAGCCAAGCAAATTATGAGTGAGATTTATCCTGCCATTCATTCTATGGAGTCTGGCAACTACAACCAAAAGGCCAAAGCGGGATGCTTAAACGGCACTATGGATGTTGGCTCAGTTCGCGTACCACTCACGGACATGCCAGCAGATGAGAAATCAGAGTTTTTAGCATTGCTGTCTAAATAGCACTCAGCTTAGTAAAAGAACTGTTAAGGATAACTTAGCAGACAAGGATTAAAAAATGAGCACTAAAGAACAAATCACTAAAGAGCAAGTATTCGAGCAAGCAAAACAACAAAAACTATGGGCAGGTCACTTAATCGCCGCCGAAAGTCTATCAACAGAGACTTTAGACAATTATACCCCTATTGATAACAGCGTCATCGGTCAAATCGCCTCAGGCAACGCCGATGATGTTGACATTGCCGTCAAGGTCGCACGCGATAGCTTTGAGAATGGTGAATGGCGCCGTCTAGCACCAGCTGAGCGTAAAGCCATCATGCAGCGCTGGTGTGCGCTCATGCACGAACATAGCGAGGAACTTGCAGCATTAGATTGTGTGGATGCGGGCAAACCCATTACCGAATGCCTAAATACCGATATCCCAGCGACCATTGAGACTTTTGAATGGTACGCCGAGGCCGCTGATAAGGTTTTCGGTAAAGTGGCTCCAACTGGCAGCGCCGCTTTAGCTTTCATCGTACAAGAGCCTATTGGCGTCGTCGGTGCGGTGTTACCTTGGAACTTTCCAGCCCAAATGTACGCTTGGAAAGTCGCCCCTGCTCTCATCTCAGGCAACTCCGTCATTGTCAAACCCGCTGAGCTGACCTCCCTATCCGCCTACCGCTTAACCGAACTCGCCTACGAAGCTGGCGTGCCAAAAGAAGCCTTACAGCTGGTCTGTGGTCTTGGGGAAAACGTCGGTGCAGCACTCGGTCAGCATATGGATGTCGACATGGTGTCATTCACTGGCTCAACAGAAGTCGGACGTCTGTTCTTACAATACGCGGCACAAAGCAATTTAAAGGAAATCGTCTTAGAGTGCGGCGGCAAGAGCCCGCAAGTCGTCTTTGATGACGCCGTACTTGATGACGCCGCCATCAATGACATCTTGTCTGCAGCGTTTTGGAACATGAGTGAAAACTGTAGCTGCGGATCACGTTTGATCGTACATAGCAGCCAAAAAGCAGCTTTACTTGAAAAACTTAAAGAAGGTCTAAAAGACTGGAAAGTTGGCTCACCTTATGATTCAAGTACTGCCATTGGCCCGATGATCGAAAAAGCACATTTCGACAAGGTGAGTCATTATCTACAAACCACCAAAGATGAAGGCGCAACGCTTGTTGCAGGAGGCAACATCCATTCAGAATTGGGCAGCGGTTGGTATGTCGAGCCTACTATTTTTGACAATGTCAGTCCCGACATGACTTTGTTTAATGAAGAGGTATTTGGTCCCATCCTTGCCGTCACTAGCTTCGAGACTGAAGAAGAAGCCATTAGTCTTGCCAATCAGTCTAGCTATGGTTTGGCGGCGTCATTTTATACTCAAAACATCAAGCGCGCGTATCGAGTCGCTTCAGCCATCAAAGCGGGCACTGTCTCTATCAATGGCTTTTCAGAAGGCGATATCACCACGCCATTTGGCGGCTATAAACAGTCAGGATTCGGCGGACGTGATAACGGTCTAGAAGCGTTAGAGCAATACACACAGACTAAGACTATTTGGGTGGTCAATTAATAGAGCTTTGCAACACGTACGGTCATATTAACGCGCTTAATGTGACCGTATTTCATATCAAAACAATTGAATTATTTAGTCAAACTTACAAGGAAGTAAGGTCATGGAAGCAATTATTAACGCCATAGTCGGCTATATCTGGAGTGATGCGTTAGTTTATTTGGCACTCGGTGTCGGTATTTATTTTACAATTATGACCCGCGGTGTACAGTTCCGCCATTTTAAAGAGATGATCAAGTTATTATTTGACAAGCAAAATTCACATAGAGGTATTAGCTCATTCCAAGCCTTTTGTATGGCGTTGTCGGGTCGTATTGGTGTTGGTAACATTGCTGGGGTTGCCACGGCCATCGCAGCTGGCGGACCTGGAGCTGTATTTTGGATGATTGTGATGGGGCTGCTGGGCGGTGCAAGTGCCTTTATTGAATCCACTCTTGCGCAGGTATACAAAGACGATGTAGATGGTCAGTACCGTGGTGGTTCGCCATTTTATATTGAGCGCGGCCTTAAGATGAAGCCTTTTGCCATTGTCGTTGCTGCCGTTACTTGTCTGTCTTATGGCGTATTGGTTCCCGGCGTTCAAGCCAATACCATCGCTGACTCCTTTCAGACCGCTTTTAATATCCCCTCTTCGGTGACTGGTATAATCATTGTGGCGCTATTGGCCATTATTATATTTGGTGGTGTCAAACGCATTGCCAGCTTTGCTGGTACTATTGTACCTTTTATGGCGATTGGTTATATTTTAATGATGGTCATCGTCTTAGCCTTTAATGCATCCAACATACCTGCCATGTTTGCCCTTATCTTCAAGAGCGCCTTTGGAATGGACGCTGTCTTTGGCGGCATCGTTGGTACTGCTATTTCTTGGGGCGTACGCCGCGCGGTATTCTCCAACGTCGCCGGTGCTGGCGAGGCGACTTTTAGCTCCGCTGCTGCTGAAGTATCACACCCAGCCAAGCAAGGTTTGGTGCAAGGCTTTTCGATTTATATTGACACCGTTCTCGTCTGTACTGCGACCGCACTGATGATCTTATCTACAGGTATGTACAATGTCATTCCGGCAGAGGGCATGACGTTGGTTGAAAACATGCCAGGTGTGGCCGCTGGTACCGCATTTACACAAGCGGCGGTATCAACCGTATTTAGCCAATATGGCAGTGGCTTTGTGGCCATTGCTATCTTCCTATTTGCTTTTACCTGCTTGATAGCTTATTACTATATCGCCGAAACTACCTTGGTATTTTTGGATAGCAAGCTACGTTATCCTGTATTAAAGCCAATACTAAAAGTTGTATTTTTGATCATCTGCTTTGCTGGTAGTGTGCAATCAATCGGCATGATGTGGGCACTTGGTGATATTGGCTTCGGTAGTATGTGTTACTTAAACTTCATTGCTATCCTACTGCTTAGCAAAACCGCATTAAAAGTTCTAAAAGACTACGATGAACAGAAAAAATTAGGACTTGATCCAATGTTTGATCCTAGAAAAGTAGGTATCGAAAACGCAGATTTCTGGATAGAGTATAGTGATAAGTACGGTAAGCGTTAAATATTGGTAAAAAACCTCGTTTTACTTCCTCTCAAAGCCTTTTATATCAGCATAGTATAAAAGGCTTTTTTCATATCAGCACCTGCCAGCAAAGACAGGCTGTTTCTTATGGCACCCACCGAAGCTATAGCTGTCAACAGCAAATAATGCTATGATATTCAGCTCAATTGAGCATTTGCGACAAAGGCTTTTACGGCCTAAACTTCCCATGTAAACCACGCAAAATCCGCTAATAAAACCTATTGTTATTGACCGCACCAATAAGAGTCCTCTATGGCATTTGTACACCTTGGCATTCACAGCGAATACTCCATCACTGATTCTATCGTGCGCATAAAGCCGCTGATTAAAGCGGCGGCAGCTGACAATCAGCGTGCGCTGGCGTTGACTGACCTCTCCAATCTGTACGCAACGGTGAAGTTTTATCGCGCTTGTCTTGGCGCTGGCATCAAGCCCATCATCGGCAGCGAAGTCATCATGGACGATGAAGACACGAGACTGACGTTACTGGCTATGGATAATGAGGGCTATCAAAACATCACTCGTATCGTCTCGCTGGGCTTTACCGAGGGCCGCGCTGATCCTGCCAATCATGGCATCCCTATCGTCAAGCGTAGTGACATCCTTGCTCATGCCGCCGGCGTTATTGTCTTGTTTGGCGAAAAATCAGACGTCGGTCATGCGCTAGTCAGCTCTATGCCAGAAAATGCCGACGTGCTGATCACAGAATGGCAGGCGCATTTTGCTGATCGCTTGTACTTTGCGATCAAGCGCACCAACCGCTCAGGCGAAGACGCTTTTATCAAAGCGGCTATCCACGCTGGTGCCAAGCATCAACTGCCCATTATCGCCCACAATGACGTGCGGTTTTTGGAGCAAGAGGACTTCGATGCTCACGAAGCCCGCGTCTGTATCGCAGGCTCGTACGTACTGGCTGACCCTAACCGTCCGCGCTTGTATTCAGATGAGCAGTATCTAAAAACCCAAGACCAAATGGCGCAACTGTTTGCCGATATTCCGCAGGTGGTCGACAATACCATCCGCCTAGCCACCCGCTGTAATGTGACACTAACGCTAGGCATCAACGTGTTGCCTGACTTTCCTGTACCAGAGGGCGAGACCATTGAGTCTTTTTTTCGGGCAGAATCACAGCGCGGTCTTAATCACCGATTGGACAAGCTCTTTCCTGTGGAAGCGCGTGACGAGAGCTGGAGCGACTTTCGTAAGCAGTACGATGAGCGTTTAGTGTATGAGCTAGAGATTATCTTATCGATGGGCTTTCCTGGTTACTTCTTAATCGTTATGGACTTTATCCGCTGGGCCAAGGCCAATGGCGTCCCTGTGGGGCCAGGTCGCGGCTCTGGTGCCGGCTCTTTGGTTGCATATGCGCTCAACATTACCGATCTCGACCCCATTCATTACGACCTATTATTCGAGCGCTTCTTAAACCCTGAACGTGTCTCTATGCCCGATTTCGATATTGACTTTTGTATCGAAGGTCGCGACCGTGTCATCGATTATGTAGCGCAAACTTACGGCCGTGAAGCGGTCTCACAAATCATCACCTTTGGTACCATGGCGGCAAAAGCGGTGGTGCGTGATGTGGCGCGGGTACAAAGCAAGTCATACTTTTTGGCCAATAAAATCTCTAAATTGATTCCAAAAACACCTGGCATCACCTTGTCTCAAGCACTCGAGCAAGAACCGCAGCTCAAAGACTTAATCTCCAATCCTGATAACATGGATTATGAAGATGCCATCGAGATTTGGGAGATGGCGGTCAAATTAGAGGGCGTGTGCCGCAACGTCGGCAAGCACGCCGGTGGTGTCCTCATAGCCCCGCATAAAATCACTGACTTTAGCGCCATTTACTGTGACGATGAGGGTCATCGCGTTAGCCAGTTTGATAAAGACGATGTCGAAGATGTCGGTCTGGTAAAATTTGACTTTTTGGGCTTGCGTAACTTAACCGTCATTAATGCTGCGGTAGAAAACATCAACCAACGCCGCGCACGCGAAGGCAAAGACGCGCTGGTACTAGAAGATTTACCGTTAGATGACAAAAAAACCTACAAACTCTTGCAAGAAGCAAAGACCACGGCTGTCTTTCAGCTAGAGAGTATGGGTATGAAAAAATACTTGGCCAAGCTGCAACCGACCAACATCGAAGACGTCATCGCCATGTGTGCCCTCTACCGCCCAGGGCCACTCGATGCCGGTATGGTAGAGATGTATATCGACCGTAAGCACGGCCGCGAAGAGGTCATTTATGACCATCCCAACCTTGAGCCAATTTTGCAAAACACCAACGGCGTTATTGTCTATCAAGAACAAGTCATGCAAATCTCGCAGGTCATGGCCGGTTACAGTCTCGGCGGCGCGGATATGCTACGCCGCGCCATGGGTAAGAAAAAACCTGAAGAGATGGCCAAACAGCGTGATATTTTTGTCACGGGTGCTACCGATCAAGGTATCGATGAGGTCACCTCAGGCGGTGTATTTGATTTGATGGAGAAGTTCGCCGGTTATGGTTTTAACCGCTCGCATTCTGCTGCTTATGGCGTCCTTGCTTATCAGACCGCTTATCTCAAACAGTACTACCCTGCCGAATTTATGGCTGCGGTACTGACATCCGATATGAACAACACCGACAACGTGGTGTTCTTTATCAATGACTGCCGTGAAAACTTTGGATTGACTGTAGACAATCCATCGGTAAACCGCAGTGAGTGGCACTTTGTCGCTGATACGCCGACCAATATTATTTATGGACTTGGCGCGATTAAAGGCGTCGGTGAAGGTGCGGTGGAGTCTATCGTCGATGCGCGCCGCCGCGGTGGGCCGTTTAAAGACTTATATGACTTTTGCCGCCGCGTTGATATCAAAAAAGTCAATAAACGTACGCTTGAGGCATTGGTCAGTGCTGGCTGTTTTGATGACTTTGCCGCGACGTTGCGACCAGACTTACCAAGTGACGCCGCCTACGAGATTCGCGGCGCGCTGATGAGTCAGCTGCCAAGCGCAGTACAAGCCGCGGAGCAAGACCGCCAAAACAATGAGCTTGGCATGATGGACTTGTTTGGCGAGATGGACGGTGTGGTCGCCGCCCCACCACTCAAAATGACGCCAGAGCTGATCTGGGGTGACAAGCACCGCCTCAAAGCAGAAAAAAACACACTAGGACTGTATCTGACTGGGCACCCGATCAATGAGTACTTGGATGAGCTAAAACGCTATACCTCTGGTGCTCGCCTTGATAAGCTCACAGACACAGGCTATAACGGCAGCTGCTACTTTGCAGGCCTTATTATCGATATTGCCAACTTTGGCAATCGAAATGTCATTACCTTAGATGATGGCACCTCACGATTAGAGGTCAGCTGCTATGCTGAGCGTTTCAATCGCGTCAAAGACCAGTTGAAGGTGGATGAAGTGGTCATTATCAAAGGCAGTATCCGGGAGCGTGACGGGCGATTGTTTGCCCGTCTAGATAACGCCATGAGTATGGTAGATGCGCGTCTGCGTTGGCTCAAAAAAATCAGTATCAAAATCCACGGCAGTGACACGCGCCTACTCTCACGCCTACAGCCGCTACTCAAGTCCGCCCAAGCAGATATCATCCCCGCGCCTAGCTTGACCCAGCAAGATGAGCCAGACGATACGACCTTCAATGGCAGCTATGATCCTGCGATGGGTGGGAGCTTATATGATGAGGATGGCAATGACTTATTGGCGCTAGAGCATGACATGCAACAAGACGCGCTGCAAAATGGCAGCCCTTATAGCAATAATGCGCTGAGTAACACTGACGCCTCCATTCATGATAACTGTCTGCCGCTTGGCCTGAGCATTTATGAAACGTATGGTATCGCCAATGTGGGACTCTCTGAGCATTGGCGCATCTATCCAAACGATGACAACTTGCAACAACTAAAAAGCATGGTGAATGAGGACAACTTACATTTTCACTATAGCTGACGCTGGGCTTTTAGCCGTGGCCTCTTATAGCGATGTCTACTCTATCCCTTGACGATAGCAATTTTATTGCTTGAGATTTAACTGATTTAACTGATTTAACTGATTTAACTGACAATATTGGACCTAATACCATGGATGAGAACGCACATAATAATACCGCCGACCAAACTGTAGAGATCCTCAATGATGAGCAATTTGAAGACATGCGTGACTTGCTCGAAGAGGACTTTGCCGATTTGATTCAAGTGTATCTCACTGACAGCCAGCAGCGCATCCAAAGCCTACGCATCGCGCAACAACAAAACGATAATGCCAATGGTTTTGAAATTGCCCATGCCCTAAAAGGCGCCAGTGCTAATCTGGGGACGACCCAGCTGATGCGTCTTAGTAGTCAACTCCAAGAGCGGTGCCGTGAGCAGCGTATCGGTGAGCAGGCGGCGCTGATCGAGGATATCGCAGCGGCGCTGCAACGCGCTGAGCAAACCATCAAACAGCGCATGGAGCAATAAATGAGCCAAAGCCCTTTATCAGTGACAACGTCGCCATCATCTATGCCAATCAACCATCCAGCAACGAGCGTAGACGACTACTTATCTTGTATTCAGGTCGTCATGGTCAACACCACCTTGCCTGCCAATATCGGCTCAGCGGCACGGGCCATGCATACGATGGGATTGTCACGCTTGACGGTCGTCGACCCCAAGCGGCCTATCGATGAGACCAGTGTATCGCACGCTGCAGGTGGGCATGAGCTGCTGTCAGCAGCTGTGATTGCCCCAACGCTAGAGTCGGCGATCGCTGATTGCCAGCTGGTATTTGCAGCTAGCAGTCGTAGTCGTCATATGCCGCGCCCTGTCGTCACGCCCACACAGGCGGCCAAAATCATTTTTGATTTTATCGATAGTCAATCCATCTATCAGCCTCAGACCACGGCCGAGACCGCACAGGATAATACTGCTGGCAGTCGCAAACCAAATATCGCGATATTGTTTGGCCGCGAAGACCGTGGTTTGACCAATGAAGAGCTGGCCTATGCCGATTACCATATCCAAATCGATGCCAACCCTGCCTATCCGGTACTTAATGTCGCCTCAGCGGTACAAGTAATTGCCAGTTTTGTCTTTGCTTATGCGCAAACCCACACTCAGACAACGACGAGCCCAGAGGCTGATGCTGATGCTGACTCTGATGAAGCCGTAGCACGCTCGATGATTGACATGACGTTACGCCAACAGTGGGATGAGCCGGCCATCACTCAGCAGCAGCAACAGCAGTTGACCGAGTGCATGACAGCGCTGATGGTGCAGCAGGGTCTGGCAGACAGCTCACATCTAAAATCTTTGCCAGCACGGCTATCGCGGCTCGGCTCACGCTTACAGCTGGATCAAAAAGAGTATCAGCTGTTAAGCGCACTTATCGCCAAGCTTTTAAAAGATAGACCCCAATCATCATAATAAAAGTCACCAGTACAGATTTTTTGGGTTTGGTCGGCCAGCGATAGCCTGCTATTATTAGGGCATGTTATATTGGATGGCTCAGATTGTAAGTATAGTGAGTTCAGTATAAAAACGATGCAGTGAGACTGGGATAAATTTTTACGCAGCATCGAGCAGCGCAGGCACAGCACGCAAGGAAAATTTATACCAGTTCCACGTTGATATATAATGTATCTGTTTTATTTAGAATCGACTATACATAGAAATAAGCACATAGAATAAGCATCAGGATTAGCACCCAATACTGACCACACCGCCATACTTTACCGACCAACAGACCAATCAACAAATAGGACACTTTATGTCATTGCCAGCCAAATTGCTCAATTCGCTTGCCAGCATCAAAAAAGACCTAAAAGAAGATGTCGATGCGGTATTCAACCGTGATCCTGCCGCTCGCAACAGTCTGGAGGTCATTCTTACCTATCCTGGTATTCATGCGCTTATCTTGCATCGCGGCGCTCATTATCTCTGGAATCACGAACAAAAACTGGCCGCCCGCGTGATCTCTTACGGCTCGCGTATCGTCACTGGTATCGAGATTCACCCTGCAGCCAAAATCGGTAAGCGGTTTTTTATCGACCACGGTGTCGGCGTGGTCATCGGTGAAACTGCAGAGATTGGCAACGATGTCACCTTATACCACGGCGTCACTCTCGGCGGCGTCTCATGGAATAACGGCAAACGCCATCCAACGTTAGAAGACGGCGTGATTGTAGGCGCTGGCGCAAAAGTTTTGGGGCCATTTACTGTCGGCAAAAATGCCAAAATCGGCTCAAATGCGGTGGTGGTCAAACCTGTGCCAGCTGGCGCTACCATGGTCGGCAGCGCGGCGCGCATGATATCCGATCATCACGATGAAAAAGGCAACCCCATCGCCACTAAAGTCCAAGACGCCAAACAACAAGAGAAAGTGGCCCAAGCAGGCGAAGGCGACACCGGCAAAGATCAAGCGCAAAGCACAGCGGCCAAGGCCAAGCGCCGCACTACTTTTCAAGCTTATGGTATCGACCCCTCTTCTCAAGACCCAGTCGCCGAAGCGTTTGCAAAAATGCTTGAGCATATTCAGCAGTCAGAAAATCGCCTAGATCAGCTGCAAACTGCCATGTGTGAGATTGATCCTGATTTTTGCAAAAAGAAGTATGACAAGCTTTGCTTAGAAGATTTAGATGTGATCGGGCGCTCTGACATAGAAGAGCTGACTGACGAAAAAAACAAGTCCTGATAGCTTACCGTAGCCTCTGATACTCTTTTAATATAGTCAATCGCACATAAAACTGGCACAATTGATATCACGTGCTACTGGTATGCATTTTGCGCCGCATCGAGCGGCGTTGGCACAGCACACAAGAAAAATGAATGCTCGTAGGACGGATTTTGGTGCTTGGAAAAGTTTTAAAGCCTTTTAACCGATAAAACCGCTCTTTGAAATCAATTCTTCAACCCCTGCTGTCTCGTGTGCTTTGAATGGATAACGATCCGCCATTATTATCCATTGTTCTGAATACTCTACTATTTTTGTAGATGTCGATTTATTGCTTAGGCTATTTTGGTTAAGTCCAGTTTGTATAAGTAAAATGTCAATATCCATGGTAACTTGCTTTATAGAGGTTTGCGCTTCTATGAAACGCTGCCGATGGCAGTCACTTTCAATGAGCTTAAAAGCCTGCTGCAGCTCCTGCAAACTCATCGCCGTATCCAGAGATAAATACGCACACTGATTGGTATAGTCAGGCTTTGGCTGCTCTTGAGTCGCGGTAAAGTCAGGGTTTTGAAAAGACGTAGAGAGCTGCATACGGCCAAATGTGGCCAGTTTTTCACGCGCATCAGGCAAATAGTAGTCAGCGTGATAGTTACTACCCAAAGCCAGTACCACTGCTGTGACCTCGTACGCTTGCAGCTGTTCAGGCGTATGTATCTCTAGGCCCGCAAGATTTAAACCAGCCAGACCTTTATGCGTCTCATACATCTTAAAAATTTTAGGCGTCTTATGCATCATGACTTTGACTGGCAGGCTGCTCGCTATGACTGGCTTTTGCAGATCGGGTGATTTGCACCCCAACGGCGTCTGCGTGTTTGATTGCCGTCGGCTTAGCCATGCTCAGCGTGATTTTATGACAAGCGTATTTGGCAAGCAGTTTATCTGCGATTTGCTCAGCCAGATGCTCAAGTAGCTTTGCTTGAATGGCTTGGCACCACTCGCTGACATCATCACAAACTGCCTTATAATTTAGCGCATCCTGTACATCATCTGAGGCGGCAGCAGCACTGATATCCGTCTCAAGCGCGATATCGATCTGCAGCGGCTGAGTGATAGCGCGCTCCCATTCATAGACACCGATGACGGCATCTACCGTCAAGCCTCTGACAAATACCACGTCAGACTGAGTATGCAACATGCTTTTATCCTTGTTTACTGGTTTTTTAGGAGTTTTATAGCAGACAGATGATCATGCTTTTTGGTGCAAACGCGCAGCCTTTAGCATCTTACTTGGGCGATGATGCCACAAGTCAATGCTAAACAACAACAGACCAACCCAAATCAAGCCAAAGACGGCCAAACGGTGCAAGTCAAATGGCTCTTTATAGTAAAATACTGCCAAAAAGAAAATAAAAGTCGGCGTCAGATAGTTCATAAAACTTAAAATACTATAAGCCACCAGCTTGGTTGATTTATTAAATAACAATAGCGGTATCAAAGTGATGGGGCCTGCCAGCATCAATAGCCAAATGTTTGATGACAACCAAAAACTGACCTGACTACTCACCACATCGGCCTGCCAAAACCACCACAGGCACATCGGTACCAGCATCGTCGTCTCCACAAACATCGCATCGATGGCGCTCAGCGGTGTTTGCCGCTGAATGGTACCGTATATGCTAAAGCTGAACGCCAGTATCAGCGAAATCCAAGGTAAGCTCCCAATCATCACCACCTGAATAATCACAGACAATAGCGCAAAACCAATCGCCACCCATTGCAGTGTCCGCAAGCGCTCTTTGAACAAAATCATCGAGAGCGCCACCCCTACCAGCGGCCCGATAAAGTAGCCCAAACTGGCCTCAAGTATGCGGTCATGGTTGACCGCCCAAACATAGGTCAGCCAGTTGGTGGCAATAATCAGACCCGATATCAGCGAAAACACAATCCACCTAGGACTTTTCTTTAAAGTGTCTATCCAGGCCCAGCGTTTGGTGACGACTAAGACAAGCAGCAGACAAGCAAAGGTCCAGACGATACGGTGCCCGATGATCTCAGTGGCATCGTAGGCGGCCAACTGTTTAAAATATAAAGGAAACCCGCCCCAGATAAAAAAGGCCATAAGCGCTGTGACAATACCACGTCTGGTGGTTTTGATAGGCGTCACGGGTTTTTTGATGACATTTTGAGTGGTCATAAGTCAGTACAACTTAATTTAGAGCAAAGCGTACTGTTGCAGACTGCGCCTGATGATGAGCATATTTAGGCGAGCGGCAAAAGCACAGGGTTACTACAGATAGAATAAAAGTGAAAAAGCAATGCATTGACACTCATAGTAGTATCAATGCATTGCTGACGATAACGGTATTTGAACCCTTATGGCGTTTAATACCTGGTAAAAGTCCTAACGCTGTTAGGCAAGGCTATTGTGAACCTCGATAGACATACCCACTTGATTGGCAAGCTCGGCAAACCCTGGGAAACTGGTATTGACCGTTTCAACGCCTTCGATGGTGATCGGCTTGGATGCGCGCAAGCTTGCAACCGCAAAGCTCATGGCGATACGATGGTCATGATGCGAGGTGATATGTCCGCCGCCAAAAACAGGTTGGCTATTATTTACTTCACTTTGACCTACACCTGCACTACCTTTGCCTTCAATGATCAGACCATCCTCAGTCACCGTACAATCAATGCCTAGCGTTTGTAGACCGTCTGCCATCACAGCAATACGATCGGACTCTTTGACACGCAGTTCTTTAGCACCAGTTAACACCGTACGACCTTGTGCACAGCTGGCAGCGATAAACAATACTGGAAATTCATCAATCGCTAATGGTACTAAATATTCTGGGATATCGATACCTTTTAGGCTTGAGCTACGAATAGTAATATCCGCCACTGGCTCGCCGCCCACATGGGTCTCATTGCTTAGGCTGATATCAGCATTCATCAACTTTAAGATATCAATGATGCCGGTACGAGTTGGATTAATACCCACTTGCGTTAGGGTCAGTTCACTACCCTGACTGATGGCCGCGGCGACCATAAAGAAGGCGGCGGAAGAGATATCCGCAGGCACAGCGATATCGCCACCTGTGAGTGTGCCGCCACCGGTGACACTGATACGGTTGCCTTCTACAATTACTGGATAGCCAAAGGCTGAGAGCATACGCTCGGTATGGTCACGGCTAACTTCAGGTTGGATGACCGTCGTGGTGCCGTTTGCCCACAGTCCCGCCAATAGCAAGCAAGACTTCACCTGTGCTGACGCCACTGGCATGTCATACTCTACCCCTTGCAGCGGCTGGCCAACCGTATCACGGCCAGTGATGCTTAGCGGCGCGGTACCATCATGACCCGTGGTTTGAATCACCGCACCCATGTCACGTAACGGTGCTGCCACCCGCTCCATCGGACGCTTGTTTAGACTGGTATCACCAGTCAACACACTATCAAATGACTGGGCGGCTAAGATACCGGCTAGCAGGCGCATACTGGTGCCTGAGTTGCCCATATACAGTGGCGTTTTGCTGGGTTTTAGTCCGTGCATACCAACGCCATGAATGGTCAATCTGCCTTTATCAGGGCCTTCGATGCTTACACCCATGTCACGGAATGCTTGTAAGGTAGCCAGCGCATCCTCCCCTTCCAAAAATCCAGTAACGTTAGTCACACCTGTGGCCAAACTGCCAAGCATGATGCTGCGATGCGAGATAGATTTGTCTCCAGGAATGGTAATGGTGCCAGAGACGGTGTTGCTAGGGGTGATATTATAAGAAGCTGACATAGCAGAGGTATCCGTATAAGGGGTGCTGGCTAACATATGGCCAAAATGTCGCCGTGCGGCTTGCGCGCGGCCCAAAAGCCCCATCAGGGCGGTTGAATCTTTATCAATGATAAGCTGACGCATGGTCTGTAGATAGACGCCGTACTCATCAAGGGCGCTGATAATCGCGCGCTCGTTGGCAAAAAATATATCATGCCACATCTTAGGATCACTGGCAGCGATACGGGTAAAGTCGCGGAACCCACCAGCGGCATAGCGAAACATATCCAAATTGTCATCATGACTCGCCAATTGCTCGACCAGATTAAACGCCAGTAGGTGCGGTAGATGACTGGTATGCGCCAATATCGCATCGTGATGATCGGCTGCCATCGGCATGACAGTCGCACCCACCGCCTCCCATAACTGCTGCAGCTTTGCAATTGCAGAAGGGCTGGTGGTGGTGAGCTCACAGATTATCACGCTGTGGTTGACAAACAAATTGGCGCGTCTGGCATGATACCCTGAATTCTCCGCCCCAGCAATCGGATGCGCGGGTACAAACCCCGTTGGCAGTGCAGCAAATACCGATTTTGCTGCCTCAATGATATTGACCTTGGTACTACAGACATCTGTAATGATACAATCTGTAGCCAGCTGGCCGTTGTCCATTGCAGCTTTGATATCGGTAAATACGGCTTGCACCGCTTGCACTGGTACGGCGATGATAAGTAAGTCGCTGCCTGCCACCACGTCAGTCAAGCGCGTGCTACCAGCATCGAGCAAGCCATGTTTTATGGCTTCATCCACGCTTGGCAAGTGCCTATCGACAGCAACCAAGCGCTCGCTTAAATGATTGTCTTTTATAGCTTGAGCAAGACTTGCGCCAATCAGCCCAAGACCGATCACACAAACTTGTTTAAATAACAAAGGGGTTTTATCAAAAGAGGATTGCATAGGATTCTTATTTTTTATCTTTTTTATGGCGACTCACGGCAGCTTGTATTTCACAAATTGGCATTAAGTCGCAAAGGCACGCCTGCATGAGTGCCATGATATTATCGGGATTCAGATGGGCTGGCCCGCCCTCTTTATCAGTATCAGTTGCCAGTGATCAGTCCTCGGTCAAAATCGAGCGTAACGTATCTATCAAACGTAGATTGTCTTCAGCCAGACCTACCGTGATACGCAGCCAGTTCGGGAGTCCATAAGCGGCCAAAGGACGTACGATTACTCCCTGCTCTAGCAATGCTTGATGAATAGACATAGCGTTGATGTCTTCCATCTCGACTTCGAATTTTACCATGATAAAATTGGCGTGCGACTTAATAAAACCCAGCCCAAGCGCGTCAAACTGTTTTTCTAACCAGCGCATTTGCTCAGCGTTGCTCAAGCGAGTGGCTTCGATAAAGTCTTGATCGGCAAGTGCAGCAGCGGCGGCGGCCAATGCCACACGACTGACGTTAAATGGCTGACGGATGCGATTGAGCAGATTTGCGACTGGCACTGAGCTGAGCGCGTAGCCCACGCGCAAACCCGCCAGCCCATAAGCTTTAGAAAACGTACGAACGATAACCACATTGTCAAACTCATCAAGCAGCGCCCTATTATTACTCTCAGGGCTATACTCGATATACGCCTCATCGAGTACCACCAGTACCGAAGCTGGCACGCTAGCGACAAACTCACGTAGCTCTTTTTGCCCAAGCTGGGTGCCTGTTGGGTTATTGGGATTGGCAATAAACACAACCTTGGTATTTGGATGGTCGGCGACGGCTTGACGCATAGCCATTAAGTCATGACCAAACCGCGTCGCTGGCACTTCTATCCCAGTAGCACCTTGTATCTTCGCCAACATCGAATACACCACAAAGGCATACTGACTATACACAATGGTATCGTCACAACTGACAAAGCCACGCGCCAAGAGATCCAATAGATCATTGGAGCCATTACCTAGGGTAATCTGCTCAACATCCACACGATTAAAATCCGCCAGCGCTTGCTTCAGATAATAGCCATTGCCATCAGGATAGCGTGCCAGTTGACCCAGCTGCTCGGTGATTGCCAAGGTCACATGTGGCGAGCAGCCCAATGGGTTTTCATTGCTGGCCAGCTTTACGACATCAGAAACCCCATATTCGCGTGTCAGCTCCTCGACCGGCTTGCCAGTCTGATAAGGCGTCAGCGCTAAGATACTATCATACGCAGAGGTAAGCGGAGCTAAACTTGATGATGTCGCTTGAGGTGATGCCATGGTTTATCCTTAGAGATGATGATACATCTACTGCTTAGTATGATCCATTTGCGGCCGATAATTAGCTTACAATACCGCTTTGGGGTATGAGCCAAGTATACGCAAATCTTTTACCAGTGGACGAATATCGGCAATCGCCGCGCTCACGTTTGGCGCATCAATATGACCATTCATATCGATAAAGAACACATAAGCCCATTTATTCGGGCGCTCAGGACGCGTCTCGATACTGGTCATCGATACCCCATGATAAGACAGTGGCTTTAGGATTTCGATCAGCGCCCCTGCTTTGTCGTGTGCCGATACCACGATAGAGGTTTTGTCTTGACCTGATGGCGCAATCGCCTCGTGACCGATAATCAGAAAACGTGTGGTGTTGCTAGGATTGTCTTCTATGTTGGTATACAGCTTGTGTAGATCATACTCTGCTGCAGCAACGTCCCCTGCGATAGCGGCAGAATGCCACTCGTTTTTGAGGCGACGCGCCGCCTCTCCGTTGCTCGATACGGCCACACGCTCGACGTTTGGAAAGTTGACATCAAGCCAATGACGGCACTGAGCCAATGACTGCTGGTGCGAATAAATACGGCTGAGACTATCGATCTTGGTGTGCTCAGCGACCAAGAAGTTTTGGTGAATAGGCAGCTCAACTTCACCGATGATCTTTAAAGAAGAGGACAAAAATCCATCTAGCGTGTGATTGACCACCCCTTCTGAAGAGTTTTCAACAGGTACCACACCATACATCGCTGTGCCCGCTTCGACTTCGCGAAACACATCGGTGATGGTGGTCATCGGCATGGTATCCGCGGCTTTGCCAAAGTGTTTGAGCGCAGCTGCATGGGTAAAGGTACCAACAGGCCCTAAAAAGGCAATGCGCTGCGGTGCTTCTAAGTCCAAGCATACAGACATAATCTCACGAAACAGACGGGCCATTTTTTCGTCAGCGATAGGGCCAGTATTGCGCTCCATGACTGCTTTTAGTACTTGCGCCTCTCGCTCTGGACGATAAAAAATAGGATTGCTGTCGGTTGCGGCGGCGTCATTGAGCCAATTTGGCACGATCATTGATCAACGTTTGAATTTTGCAGTCTACTGCATCGATACTTTGACGAATATTGTCCAAAAACGCTTTTTCGGTTGCGGCATCGTTTGTGTCTGTCGTGGTTTGATTGGAGTTATTCATATGTTGCTCTGGTGACTGCTCACTCATTACCGCCCATCCTTTTTAGATTTTTTACTGTTGAAATTTTTGGCCAGTTTTTAACTATTGGGTCTGACATCATCGGTATTAAGAGCTTGCTATAGCGACATGATAAAACAACAGTCTATCAAGACACCGTCTGCTTTTGCTCTTATCCGATTTTGCCATGCCATTTTTTGACTTATCAATAATATCTCAAACTGCTCATACCACTGTCGCATAGCAGGTGGCCGGCTCTACTATAACAAAAACGGCGCGCAGTGCCCACGGGTAATCGTGTGCAATCGCATGTAATGTCGCGCCACTCTTATCAGCTGCCCATATCATCTCGTCCATAGTATAGTCGATTCAAAATAATTGTGGTACAGCGTCAGCAAATGAGAATGCTGATGTCGTCGATTCAGCTAATATTGACCTGACTATAGCACAGTTGTGCCCTTGTCTTTTGTCGTCCACCACACTATGAGGCAACAGAGGCTCAAAACTATGTTACAGTTTAATGCCAATCCCTCATCTTACGACAAAAACAAAACCACCCTGTGATTGATAACATCACGTCACTAAAAAAAAGGATCTCTAATGAGCGCATTACAACAGCTTCGTACCATGACCACCATTGTCGCTGATACTGGCGATCTGGCCGCCATTGCGCGCTTAAAACCCATCGACGCCACCACCAACCCAAGCTTGATCACCAAAGCTCTCATCCACCCTGACAACCAAAGCATGCTGGCAGAGACCATGAGTCGCCATAATGGCGATGTCGATGCGGTTATAGATGCACTGACCGTCCAAGTCGGCTGTGATATTTTGGCACTGATCGAGGGACGAGTATCTACCGAAGTCGACGCGCGCTTGTCTTATGACACCAAAGCGACGATCGATAAGGCCATGGCGTTTATGGAGGCGTATCAAAAGGCAGGAATCGATCCTAAGCGCGTCTTGATCAAAATGGCCGCCACTTGGCAAGGCATCGAGGCGGCGCGCTACCTCGAAACCCAAGGCATCCATTGTAACTTGACGCTTTTATTCGGTCAGCATCAAGCCATTGCCTGTGCTGATGCTGGCGTGACGCTGATCTCGCCTTTTGTGGGTCGTATTTTAGACTGGCAAAAACGCCAGCAAAACCGCCAAAATGTGCCCGCCTCCGATGATATGGGCGTAAAATCGGTCAAGCTGATTTATCAATATTACAAGCAGCACGGCTATGGCACTCAAGTCATGGGCGCAAGCTTCCGCTCTACTGAGCAAATACTGGCGTTGGCAGGCTGTGATTTATTGACCATCGCGCCAAACCTTATCGACGAGCTTGCCGCCATGGACACACAAGTAGAGCGTCAGCTATCGCCCAGCATGTCTATGGCGCTAGATGAGATGACCCGCGTCAGTCTAACTCACGAAGAATTCAGCGCCGCCTACCAACAAGACACCGTGACACAAGACCTGCTACCAAAGGGCATTGATGGCTTTATCACTGCTCGTGATGAGCTCGCCAAGACACTGGCGGCCATCCGTGAGTAACTTGTCAGGCCATGACCTGTCATAAAAGATATTTGCCTGCCGATAACAACTTGGCTATTATGGCCTACTTCAAACAACCAGAAGCAAGGCTTAAGTATGAAACGGCTATCAGTGTTATTGGCAGGCAGTGCTTTGGCACTCAGCGCACAAGCAGTGAACTGGTCAGAGGTGTCCGAGAGTCATTCTGGCTCGGTTTTTAGTGTGGACTTAGATTCTATCGAGCGCTCTGATATCAGCATCATAGATGAAAAGCGTGTCGAAAATATCACCGTCTCAATCCGTCGAACCTACCCCCCACAAGCCAAAAAAAACATAGCAAAAGACAAAGAGGCTGCAAAAGAAGAAAATGCGGAAACAGCGCCTTTTAAAGAAAAACCCATCCATCATAGCGATCAGCAGCTACTGATCTCTTGTAAAGACGCCAGCTACTATCGGCGTGCTTATGTCAATTACGCGGCCAATGATAAAGTCATAAAGTCTTGGCAGTCAGACAAACCCATTTTGACCACAAAAGACTTCAAAATCACCAGCCCTAAGACGATCGGACGCGCCCTCGTAGAATACAGCTGCAAAAACCACGAACAACAAAAAACGGCTTAATTTAGCATGGGCTTTATGCCATGTATCTTAAATAGCGATGTATAGTTAGCTGAATGTAAAACTGTTATGGATTTAAACGCGCTACTGGTATAAATTTTACTTGCGTGCTGCGTTCCCAGAGGCTGCGCAAAATTCATCCCAGTAGCGCCATGACATTTTTAGAGTGTATCGCCTATATCTTAAATAGCGATGTTAAAAAAAAGCGCGCTGATTATATCAGCATCAGCGCGCTTTTTGATTTTAGGCTTTTAGTACCGTATAAACGGGTACTGGAAACGCTCCGTGCAGCGCCACCAAATCGAGTAATACCAGCGCCCCGACCACGGTGTGACCTGCTGAGCGACAAAGCTCGTAAGCGGTGTTCAAGGTGCCACCAGTTGCCAAAATATCATCGACCAACAATACCCGCTCAGGCGGTAGATTGTTTTGCATCTCAAGGGTGTCTTTACCATACTCAAGCGCATAAGCCTTATTGGCTACAGGTGGCGGCAACTTACCAGGCTTACGCAGCAATATCATACCCTTACCCAAATGCCCTGCTAGCAAGCTGGCAAAGACAAACCCACGCGCCTCGACCGCACCCAAACAATCGACCTCATCCAGACAGCCTTCTGGTAAAGCGGCCAGCAGCGCATCGATGACCGCATCAACGTGACTGCGCAGTAACGGGGTTATGTCATAAAAATCAATGCCGACTTTTGGAAAGTCTGGTACGGTGCGAATGATCTGCCAAAAAGGATGATCAGTATTGAGCACGGCTGATGGCTGGTTTTCGGTATTGGTAGAGGTAGCGGCATTGATGCTCATGAGGACCCTTAGCGTGTATGACTTTAATGATAACTGGTGTGAATTTTTCGGCCGTTATTGTAGCATAATTGACCCAATTAATACGCTAAAGCATCGGCTATTATCAGCCTTGGTCTGCACAAAACCGCGACGCTTGACTTGATAAAAATCTCACAATCTCAATATACAAGTGTAAACTTAACTATAAAAATAACGGTTATATGCTAAACTACGTGCGTTTTTGCTGTCTAAGCGCTGACCGTTATATGGACACTTGCACACTGTCGTGACGCCCAGTCATTAGCCCTTGGCACGACTGGCGCGCTAAAAAACAGTCACACTAGAAATAATCGATAGGACTTTTTATGAAACGTTATGAATGTATTGTCTGCGGCTGGATCTACGACGAAGCACTTGGCTGCCCAGAAGAAGGCATCGCCCCTGGTACCAAATGGGAAGACATCCCTGATGACTGGACATGTCCTGAGTGCGGTGTGGGCAAACTCGATTTTGAGATGCTTGAGCTGTAGTAGACGACCTCTGATTAGGACACTTCATGACACAATCAAATAACATCAATAGCGCCAGATCCCAAGCAAGCCCAGATCCAAGCCTAGATGGGAATGTGAGCCACTATCCTACGCCTGAGTGGCAAAAGTTTGGCGCGCATCAGTGGCATGACTCTGATCTGAGTGACCAGTTGCATCAAGCGATGATCGATATCGGTGATGGTATCGAGCTTTGTGTGGAAGCAGGCGGTAACCCAAACCATCCACCCTTGCTCATGATCATGGGGCTTGGCTCACAAATGATATTTTGGCCAGAAAACTTTATAAAACGCCTCATTGATGCCGGTTTTTTTGTGATTCGTTTTGACAATCGTGATATTGGCCTATCGTCTAAAGTGCAAATTGACGGCCTACCGCGTATCAGTCAGCTAAAGATGATGATGCGTCTGCAAACAGGGCTCTCTAACAAGAGCGCGCAAGTGGCATATAATTTGACCGACATGGCCGAAGACACCGCCCGTCTGATTAAGGCGTTGCAGCTGGGTAAAACCCATCTGCTTGGCGCATCTATGGGCGGGATGATTGCCCAAATCGTAGCCGCCCGCTACCCAAGCTTGGTACAGCGAATGGCACTGATGTTTACCACCACCAATCGTGCATTTTTAAGACCACCCAAACCTCGGCAGCTATACACCCTTATCAACCGCCCTGAGAGTCACTCTGAGCGTGATATCGTGCGTCATAGCGTCTGGTTTATGAAGACGGTTGGCACGCCAGGGCATGTCAATGTGCGCATGGTGCGTGAGATTGCCAAGATTCGCTATCAGCGCAGCTTTCATCCGCTCGGGACCGTGCAGCAGCTAAATGCTATTTTGGCATCTGGCTCTATTAGTCGCTATAGCAAACAAGTCAAAGCCCCAACCATTGTGTTACATGGTAGCGCCGATGGCCTCCTGCCAGCATCGCAAGGGCGTGTGGTAGCAAAGACCATCCCCAATGCCAAGTTTTATCTGATTGAGGGCATGGCACACGATATTCCTGAGTATTATCAGCCTTATATGGTGGATCTGATCAGTAATCATCTGTTGGCGCATCGCTCTTAAAGGCTATTTAAAACGCGCGTACGTCTGAACAAGCGTGTAAGTTTGACTGTCAAAGACAAGCTTGCACGCTTTTTTATGCCTGCTTAAGTTGTTTATATTTGCTGAATTTTTTATGCCTACTTAGGTATCGCCATGGGGCAAAAACAAACGGCTCAATCACAGCCAACGCTGCTGCCTGTTTTATCAATACACATTTTATTGCCATTTTTTAGATTACCGATCCATGCTTTGCCATCGACAAACACAAACGAGGGCTTGCCTTGATAAGTATCGCCTGCCGACACGCCACTATCTGCAAACCGAAACGGAATCAACAGCTCACCACCAAGATTGACAAAGCCCCAATCTTCATTGATACGTACGCCCGCCATACCTTCAGAGAAGGGACGCACCTCATCAAATGAGTAGGTAATCATGGTGATATTTTGGTCATCGACAAAGCCCCATTTACCATCTTGCTGACGCGGCTTTAGTGTGGTAAATGGACTGATGGGCGGCGTGGATGGCGACTGACGCGCTTGCGGCGGCTTGTGGTTATTGTCAGCAGGGTCTTTTACCACATTGCCACTTTTATCCAGCCAACTGATGTTATTGTTTTTACGCACACGGGTGATGCCGCCGCGATAATCAGCCACCTCACTAAACGATGACGAAAATGGTACGACGGTTCTGTTGGCGGTATTGATGACGCCATAGTTGCCGTCCTTTTTTACGACGATACGCCCTTCTGATACCGGCCGCGCCCAGCCTTGACGCTCTTTTAGCATATCGTACATAGCAGGCACCACTTCTCGCCCTTTCAGATTGAGATATCCGACGTGACCGTTACGCAGTACGGGCAGCAGCCCCTCTGAAAGGTTATCGGCATCGACCTTTTGATAGCGTGATAGATCGACGATGCGCTTGCCTTTGTTGTCAATCAAGGCCACAGGCGCGCCAAAATCTTTGACGGCCAAAAACAAGCCACTGCTAGCGGTACAAGAGACGTTTTTGTAGTAGCTTTTGGGAATTTTACAGCTGGCGGCTTGTGCTTGCGGTATCACCAGTAACGCACTGACAATGCTAATGCCAATGCCAGCCGTACACCGCAACATCATTGTCCAAAGGTTAGATACTACAGGGCGCGGTTTTGATAAAGAACATCGAAACATAATAAACCTAAGCAAATGTCATCCATTGGCATAATTATATACACAGGGGTCGTCGTTTAGATAGCCTTGTCTGCTATCTCATAGAATAATTGTCGCTGAGCCATTTCATTTTGGGGGCAAAACCTCGACAATAGCTTAATCGCTGTAAAATGCTTTTTTATCATCATCCCATTCATATAAGGAGACACTATGGCTATGGCCATCGCCGCATCCCGCTCTGCCCCTATCGGTTTAGTCGTAGGCTGTATTATTTTTGGTTTAGGTAGCCTGATCGTCGCTCATGTCGATATCGGTGGTTGGGCGATGTCGTTTTGGCGCTTGGCCATCTCTGGTATCGTTTTTGCCGTATTGGCCAAAATCATGGGACAACGCTTGCCGCGCTCAGGACGCGCAATTTTTTATGCGTTGTTATCAGGGGCGTTTTTGGGATTGGATTTGGCACTTTGGCATGAGAGTATTTATGCGGTCGGCCCTGGTATCTCTACCCTGCTCAATAGCTTACAGATTTTTTTCTTGGCAGCGATTGGGTTTTTGTATTTCAATGAGCGTCAATCTATCGTACAGCTGATTAGTTTGTTTTTGGCGATGCTCGGTGTGGCGATGATTGGTAGCCCGGAGTTTGCCCATAACAGTGCAGCGACGTGGGGGTTTGTCACTGGTATCGTCTCGGGCGCTATGCTAGCGGCATCGATGACCTTTATCCGTAAGACGCACGATACTGAGCCAACGCCGATATTTATGCTCATGCAGCTGATCAGTATCGGCGGGGTGCTGGCGATGGTTGTGCCAATGTGGGTGTTTGATCAAGGCAGTATCTTGCCCAATACTTGGGCTGAGATTGGCTGGATATTGGTCTATGGTACGGTGATGCAGTGCTTGGCATGGGGACTCATTGCTTACTCTATTCCCAAGCTGTCACTGGCCTTGACGGGGTTACTATTGCTCTCTGAGCCTATCGCCGCTTTGGTGATTGATTATAGCTGGCTGGACAAACCCATCAATACTTTGCAGTGGGCTGGTGCGTTACTCACCATGTTTGCTATTTATTTGGGTTCACTCAAACCAAAGCCACGCGCCCTACGCCGTTATCGTTTTTTTTCGCGGTTTTATAAACGTGACTATAAATAATCTCTGTCTGCTACTTATCATCATCTATTGCTCCCCTAAACGCACTACAAAA
>NZ_JAPEHS010000028.1:0-30900 GCF_028823565.1 Psychrobacter sp. A3 | reverse complement strand
GCTTGACCAACTTTATGGACTTACTAGCGTAAGGCCTCGTAGGCAGATTTGATATAACTTGGGCTGTTGCTATTACTGCTCGTGCCATAGCTGACGTTTTGTAGCCCATTGTTTGTACTGTTCATATTGACTTGGTTGCTGGCATTGATACTGGCGCCAGACAGACCGGCGTCATTTTTGTATAAGCTATGATAGCGGCTCATCACTCTTTTGACATAGTTGCGCGTCTCTTTAAAAGGCGGGATGCCGCCGTATTTATCGACATTGCCCTCGCCTGCGTTATAGCCTGCCACAGCGTGCTCGACGTTGTTATTAAAACGGCGCATCAGCCAGGCGATGTATTTGGCTGAGCCTTCGATGTTGTCGGCAGGGTTCCAAGGATTGCCCACATTAAATCGCCGTGCGGTAGCAGGCATTAGCTGCATCAGCCCTTGAGCGCCGACTGGTGAGCGAGCATTTGGATTAAAAGCTGACTCAGTATGCATCATGGCTTTCATCAAGGCAGGATCGACGCCATGACGTGCCGCGGAGGCGCGAATATAGCTATCATAGGCGTTACGACTGGCACTACTACTCGCCGGACTGCTGCCATAGCCGTTGCTGCTGCCGTCATACATCTTAGAGTCTTTATAGTAAGTGACTTTGACTTTTTTGGTGAACTTATCAAAGTTGCCACTGGGGCTAACGTTGGTCAAGAGCACCTGACCGCCTTGGTCTTTGTAGATATACATATTGCCTGCATGAGCACTCACACTCAGGCTGGAGATAGCAAGGATACTGGCAATACTAGTGATGGCATTTAAGAAAAACGGAGACAAACAGCGAGTCTTGATGGTAGTCGTATTTATCATAGAGATATCACTTTTTATCGAGTAGTCGCAAATGACTGTCGCTGATGAGTCGGCCAGCTTATAAAGGCAAGTGCTTATTTTATCTGCCGTATTTTGTCGCCAGCTACCTAGCAACAACCCTGACGTCTTCATGTTTTGTTAAGATCATTTGCAATAGATACAAAAAATAATAGTTGTTTACTATAACATATAATAACTTTTTGACGCATGGGATTGTCAAAATAATAAGAAAAAGTGAGCATTATTTTGTAAATAATACGAAATAAATCAATAAGCTATCATTTGCAGTGTACGCATGTCAGTGTCAGCTCAGCTGCCGCAAGGGCTTATGGTGGTAGTAAGTGGCTATGATAAGAGTGTAGGAGTGGTGTAATAAGAGCAAGAGGATAAGAGCGGCTAATGCTTTGAGCTTGTCTTTAATTGATGAGAGGTCAGGGAGTAGCTATAACGCAACGGCACTAACAAATATCGGTACCCAAATCGCGGTCACCAGCCCATTGACTGCCAGTCCAAAGGCTGCATAGCGTCCGGCGGTATGACTGATCTGCCACGCTTCGACTGTACCAAAAGCGTGAGCGGCCAAACCAAGTGCTAAGCCTTTGGCACGGTCATCATCGACACGGCCAAATAAAAAGCGCGCCAAAGTACCCCCAACGAGACCTGAGACAATGATGATAAGGTTGGCCATCGCCAGCGGCGCTTTGATCAAATCCGCCACACTAAGACCGATAGGAGTGGTGACTGAGCGGGTGGCAAATGCCAGTATCGTCTCGTGACTGAGTGACAGCAGATAGGCGAGCGACATTGGCAGCAAAGCACCTACCACGCTTGCAATCATGACGATAAGGGTGAGTTTTTTGACAGGTAAGCCTTTAAAGTTCATGGCGGCGAGTGGCACTGCCAATAAAACCGTGACGTATCCTAAGAGATGGTCAAACACAGGCTTTGCGGCGCTATAGTAGTGATTGTAGTCCCACTGCAGCACAAACAAAAACAGCAAAACCAGCGCTAAGGCCGTGATGACCATCGGTAGCCACGATAGCTTACGCGCTAAGATACGGGCAATGACATGGGCGACCAAGGTCAATAATATCGCCGCAAGGGTTGCTGTCAATACGCTATCAAAAGTCATAAGTCTGCCTTGTTTATTCAGCTGAGCGCTGCTTTTATTACTTGCTGGTGCTGCCGGTGTTGCCAGCTTGCGAGTCACCATCAGACTCAGTATCAGTGTCTTGATTGAGCCAGCGGTTGGCCAGCAATGCTAATCCCCAAAGCGGTATTAAGGTGCTGATCAGCATCGTCAGCATCACGCCCCACAGCTCGTCTCCTAAGGCAAATAACAATAAACCTGCACCAGCAGAAACGGGCAAAAAAGCAAAGCCGCTATCAACCAATAACGTATTGCTGGCTTGAGTGAGCCAGATAGGTAGGGCTTTTAGCAAACGCCACGCCATCAACACCACAAACATCGCCACCAAACCGACGATATTGGCCGCTTTTTCGATACCCGCCCATTGACAGACCAGCACCGCTGTTTCACGGACAAAAATAACCATCGCTAATGTTAATATCAGCGCCAGCCATAGCGGTAGGTTGGAGGAGTGAGTGGACTTCATAAGCAGTTTTGGCCAAATCGGAGATGGGTAGGCGCAGCGATAACGGTTGGCGCATGGCTATGGCAGCTGCACCCTTATAAGTACATTGTGTCGTTATGGTATTTTGTATATGGCATATCGTATAGGCGATTATATAGAGAATCACGTAACTAATAAAGCCTATCGTCGTGACTAAATAAAAGAGAGATAAAGAGAGATAAGATAAAGAGATACACTGCATACATTCGCTAGACTGGTACAAACTTTTTTGCGTGCTGTGCTTACGCCGACAGATGCTACGAAAAATTTATTTCAGTCTCGTTGTATCCTTTTTTATTGACCTGATTATAGGTATAACCGCCCTAGTATCATCGCGCTATTTTGTCTTATGGTATTAGGGAAGGTGGCTCTGAGAGAGACGGCTTTAAGCGAGGCAATAAAAAACAGACGATATCAGCGATACCGTCTGTGTGTAGGGCGTTGTCTGTAGGTATATCAAAGCGGCTTGCAAATAAAAGCTGAGCCGCCCGCCCGCCGCCTGCTCTTATAAGTTATGAGTCAGGTAGGCGGCTTTTTTGAGGCGAGGACTGTGCTGTGTTTGTCTCAAACTCATAAAAGGCTTTTTCTTCGGCCGCAGTCAAGGTAGGCTCTACGTTCTCATCTGGCTTTTCAAACTCCTCAAGCGTCGGCATCAGTAGCGTCGCTTGCGCCAGTGGTAGGACATCTACAGGATCGAGATTGGCTTGTCCAAGCAGCTGTTTGAGCCGATCGCTTGGCAAGCGAATGGTTAGGCACTCGTGGCCTGTGTCATCGTAGCTTTCTTCTAAGATGACGCCTAGCTCGTACAAGGTGTTTTTAAATTGACCTGCACCATAAGGCAATGTCAAATCAAAGGTGGTCAGTGCGCCAGTAAGCAACTGCTGTACGGCAAGCGACAGCGCTTCTATTCCGAGGTTTTCTTTTGATGAGACGTAGACGCGGTTTGGCTGGCCTTCGCTGGCATAACCAATATGAGCAGGCTCGCCTGTGATATCAATTTTGTTATACACATTGAGCACGGGTACGTCGTTATCAATTTCGGCCAACACATTTTTTACCGCTTCGATTTGCTCGTGCATGTCTTCGCTAGAGGAGTCGATGACGTGTAGTAGCAAGTCCGCCTCTAGCGTCTCTTCTAGTGTCGCGTGAAACGACTCGACCAGCTCGTGCGGCAAATGACGCACAAAACCGACAGTATCGACCAGTACCACACGTCCCACGCCTTGCCAGTCAAGGCGACGTAGCGTCGGGTCGAGGGTAGCAAACAGCTGGTCGGCGGCATAGATGTTTTCGTCGACCAAGCGGTTAAACAGTGTCGATTTACCAGCGTTGGTATAGCCGACTAGCGAGATGGTCGGTACGTCAGATTTTTGTCGACGGGCGCGGCCTTGTGCGCGGGTTTGCCGAACTTTTTCAAGCTTAGATTTGAGCTGGTTGACTCGCGTTTGTAGTAAGCGGCGATCGGTCTCAAGCTGGGTCTCACCCGGCCCGCGCAGACCGATACCGCCTTTTTGTCGTTCCAAATGCGTCCAACCACGTACCAGCCGTGTCGATAAGTGGTTGAGCTGCGCCAGCTCCACTTGTAGCTTACCCTCATAAGTGCGGGCGCGCTGAGCAAAAATATCCAAAATCAGTCCGGTGCGATCCAGCACGCGGCATTTGACCACCGACTCGATATTACGCTCTTGTGAGGGCGATAAGCTGTGATTAAAAAGAACAATATCGGCGTCGTGCTCACGCACTAGCTCTGCAATCTCTTCTGCTTTGCCGCTACCCACAAAAAACTTGGCATCAGGCTTTAAACGTGAGCCTGTCACCAATGCCAAACGATCGGCGCCTGCTGAGTCTGCCAGTAGCTCAAACTCGCTAAGATCGTCAGGGTCTTGGATTTGCCGAATATCTAAATGTACAATGATGGCACGCTCGCCACCTTCATGTCTTTCAAAATAATCCAAAGAATATCACCTATTTAATAAAGTAAATAAATCGCTGCCATTTGTCTGTCAACTATCGAGGCGGCGTTCATATGACCTTTTATATGTGGTCTTATCTGTTGATATTAAAGCGTAACGGCACAATTAGCGATAGATTTATGTTACACAGGTTGGTGTTTCCTAGCGCGGAGGACGGCTGGTAAGTTCGCGCGTTTATAAGCGGCTTTATTGCACGTTTGTATAAAACTAGGCACTGACTCAGTGAACAGGCTATCACTGAGGCGCATAACTTTGCTATACTTAGCTCGTTTTTTTGTTGATATAAACAGCAGTTATTTAATCATGAGGGCGAAGATGAGCCAAGCTAAGTCAAAATTTTCACTCAGACAACAGCTAGGACGCGGCAAGCAAATCGCTGGTATGACCACAACGATGGTCGGTGGACTGCGAGCCGCTCAGCGTCTTGGTGCCTTTAAGCAGCCGCCACGCGAAAAGCTACCCCGTTATATTCAGGCGTTTTGTCGTAAGATGGCAGGCTCTTTTGGTGTCAAAGTCATCGAGGTCGAGCCAGTACAGCAGCATCATGGTCTGTGGGTGTCCAATCATGTGTCATGGATGGATATCCCTGTCGTGGGAACGGTAAGCCCCGCGTTTTTCTTATCCAAGGCGGAGATTGGTGAGTGGCCTGTGTTTGGTAAATTAGCGCATGCTGCCGGCACGCTCTTTATTGAGCGCGGCTCCGGTGATGCAGGCTCAGTGGCCACGCAGATTGCTGAGTTTTTGACCAAAGGGTTTTCGGTTATCTTCTTCCCTGAAGCGACTACTACTGATGGCAAAAAGGTCAAGCGTATCCATGGTACCCTGCTACAAGCTGCGATAGACGCAGATGTCCCTATACGACCGATCCTTATCGCTTATGTCGACAAAGACGGAGCGCTCAGTGAGGCTTTGCCGTATTATGGCAAGATTACCATGAAAGAGAGCTTAAAAAAGGTGCTAGATAGTAAGGATGTGACGGCCTATGTGCTACCATTAGAGCCGATAGACCCTAAAGGCTATAGCAAAAGCGAATTGACCGACTTGCTGCAAAGAAAAATGCAAGAAGGATTGGCCGATCTGCATGCGCGGGTACTGAGTGTGCCGCCTAGTCAATAATCAGCTGAGCTGTACAGTCAAATGAAAAGTCGCTGAATAAAAAAGGCGCCATCGTAGCAATATTTACCGCGATTGGCGTCTTTTTTCGTGTTTTGTCAGTGACACATTGGGCGCCGCTTATTAAGGTGACGGATTGGGCTGGCGCGTGTGCACTGCTTCAATGGCCTCCAATACATCGTCAGTGAGTGTCAGATCAATGCTATCGATATTGGATTTTAACTGCGTAAGTGTGGTCGCGCCAATGATGTTGCTTGTGACAAAGGGGCGTGAATTGACAAAGGCCAGCGCCATCTGCGCCATATCTAGTCCGGCATCGCTGGCAATCTTAGCGTATTGCTCAGTGGCTGCTAGCGCTTGCTCATTAATATATCTTTGGAATCTATCATACATGGTCAGGCGCGCGCCAGCTGGGCGTTTGCCGTCCAAGTACTTACCTGATAGTACGCCAAACCCAAGCGGCGAGTAAGCAAGCAAGCCGACGTTTTCACGATGGGCAATCTCCGCCATGCCGACCTCATAGAGACGGTTGAGGAGGCTATACGGGTTTTGCACCGTTAGCGGCGCGATTAGATCGTTTTTGTCCGCTTCCCACAGATAGCGCATCAGTCCCCACGCGGTATCATTCGACAGCCCATAAGCACGAATACGGCCTTTTTTAATCTCATTATTCAGCGCTTGGATGGTCTCCAAAAATGGCGTTAAGTCATCAAGCGATTGCGCTGACATCTCGCTGTCATAGCCGCGCTGCCCAAAGAAGTTAGCTTGTCGCTCAGGCCAATGCAGCTGATAAATATCGATATAATCGGTTTGTAGACGCTCAAGGTTACTATCGATAGCTCTGCTAATTTGCTCAGCATTAAAGCGCGTTTTACCGTCACGCAAAAAGCTCAGGGGTGACATTTTACTGGCCAAAATGACCTTGTCACGCTGCTGGGTCTTGGCAAACCAAGTACCGATATAACGCTCGGTATCGCCTTGCTTGTCTTTATCTGGTGGTGATGGATACATCTCTGCTGTATCCCAAAAGTTGACGCCCTCAGAGAGTGCTATATCCATCTGGGCGTGTGCCTCAGCCTCGGTGTTTTGCTGCGCCCATGTCATAGTGCCCAGACAGATTTTAGAAACCTGCTCATCGAGTTGCGGCAACGTTGTATATTGCATGTCAGTCTCCTTGTGGACTTTGATTTTAGGGTTGAGCATTGAGTATTGAGTATTGAGCGTTGTCAGGGCATTACATGATTTGGATGCCGGTCACCCCAGGCGGGGTTACTTTAAAGACTTTGACCTTAAACAATACCGATTGGCCGGCCAGCGGATGGTTAAAATCGACCTCAATCTCATCCTCATTAATCGCGCTAATAATACCGGGTAAGGTATTTTTGCCTTTATCCTCAAACTCAACCATCATGCCGACTTCTGGATGATCGGCGATAAGAGCAAACTGCGGACGGCTAAAGTGTTGAACGTTGTCAGGGTTCCACTCACCAAATGCCTGCTCTGGCTCAAGGTGAGCTGTGCGCGTGTCGCCTGCGCGTAGATTCATAAGTACTTGCTCAAACCCTGGCAACAAGCTTTCATCGCCGACCGTCAGCGTCACTGGTGCCTCACGGCCAAAGGTGGAGTCAATCACCGTGCCGTTTTCTAATGAAACTTCAAAGTGTAGGCTAACAAGGCTACCAAAGGTGATGCGCGTGTCTTCGTTGGGGTTGATAAATTGTGATTCAGTCATAATCAAAAGCCAGTTGTCGTAAATATAATAGAGAAATGATAAGTCATTTTGCTGGGTGTGTAAGCGCAAATAGTGTAACGCAAATGGTGTAATATATCTGCCATATCTTAAATAGGGCAGAATTATGGCAAGTCAAGCACCCAGCAAACAACAGGGACACGTGCATAAATGGCAAGACGACAAAGGCTTTGGTTTTATTGAAACATCAAGCGGGGCATCGCTGTTTTTTCACATTAGTGAGTTTAGAGCGCAGCGCCGTCCTGAGGTTGGTGAAGCGGTGGTCTTTGATGTCGGACAAGATAGCCAAGGTCGCCTGCAAGCCAGACAAGTCCAAGAGCTGAGCTTTGTCCAACAAAAAATGGCAGAAAAAAATCGCCAAATCCGTCAGCGTAATCGCAAACGTAATGCCCAAGCAGAATTTGCAGCAGGGCAAAAGAAACGCTTGTTTCTTGGTATTGGTTTTTATGGGGTTTTAATTTTATTGGCGGCAACTCAAAAGCTCAGCTGGCTGGTGGTTGCATGGTACGCTGTGCTAGGCATCGTCACTTATATTACTTATGCCAAAGACAAAGCTGCTGCTCAAAATGGTGACTGGCGTACACCTGAGTCAACCTTGCACGTGCTGAGCGCACTTGGCGGCTGGGTCGGCGCGTTGGTAGCACAGACGTATTTGCGCCACAAATCACAAAAGCCTGAGTTTCGTATCGTTTATTATTTAACGGTTATTATCAACTTAGCAGGATTACTCTTTGTCATCATGGGCGGCGGGCTAGCGCTTTTAAGCGAATTAGGATAAAGCGTTACATTAAATCTGCGCCAGTATTTGCTTATACACAGCGGCATCTGAGGCAGAAAAACAGCAAAAAATCACGTCGTGAACGGAAAAACCATCCATTTGTTCTAAGCCGTTTTGCACATATGCTGTGACTGTATCGATTGCAACCTTAGCTGCCTTATCAATGGGGTAGCCGTAGACGCCGGTACTAATAGAAGGGAAGGCAATACTGCTGAGACCGTGTTGCGCTGCCAAATCTAAAGACTTTTGATAACAGCTGGCCAGTAGTGCTTGCTCATTACTACGATCGCCATGCCAGATAGGGCCTACCGTATGAATCACGTACTGACAAGGCAAATCAAATGCTGGGCTGATTTTGGCATCACCAGTTTGGCAGCCATTTAATGTACGGCAATACTCAAGCAGTTTAGGCCCTGCTACTCGATGAATCGCACCATCGACACCGCCGCCACCGAGCAAGCTTTTGTTAGCCGCATTGACAATGGCATCGACATGCAACGTGGTGATATCCGTCTGTAACACTGATAGGGTCACGCTGTGAGTACCACTGCTGTTACCATTATAGTCATTAGACACTGACAGCTGCTTTTGAGCAATAGGCGTTATTTTGCTATTCGTCGTTTGATTGTTCGTCACTTGATTTTTAGGCATGGCTACATCCTTTTTATAGTGATCGTATGGTACTTTAGCGATAAATATCAATAGTTTCAATCTACAAAAACACAAAAAAAAATAGGCCACCATTTGGTAGCCTATTGATAACCCTGTTGTTTTTAGGAGGTGTCCTCACTCTAGTCGATAGTCATCTAGATGCGTTAAAAATAGCTGACTAATATTTCGATACTATCTGCGCTATTTTCGTTGTTTGATTGCAATGTTTTGCGGCCATTTATCTCATTTTTATCACCATTTTTAAAATGAGAGCACGCCCTAATGTTATATTATTTAGGGCTGCGTTTACCTTCCAAAAACAGCATGTCGATGACGATGAACATGACGCCGATACAGATAGCAATATCGGCAATATTAAAAATCGGATAATGCCACACATCAGCATAATGCACATGAATAAAGTCAATCACATGACCATGTAGCAAGCGATCAATCAGGTTGCCAATGGCACCGCCAAGCACCAGCGCAAGGCCTGTCGATAGCAGCTTGGCTTGCCGTGGTGCTTTGATTAGATAGCCGATCAAAAACAGCGACATCACCAGCGCCAGTCCCGCAAAAAACCACTTTTGCCAGCCGCCTGCATCGGCCAAAAAGCTAAACGCGGCGCCATAGTTGTAAGCCAGTGTCCAGTTGAGAAACGGCTCTAACACTGGCACAGGCTCAAGAAAATTGAGCGTGGTCTCAGCCAGCCATTTGCTCCACTGGTCGATGATGATCACCACCAGCGATAACGCATACCACATAAAGGCGCGACTGCCATTGGCGACCATCTTAGGGGTCTTAATTAGGCGACCTCTAGGCGTCGATGAGCTGCCAGTGGTTGCATGTGCAGGCTTGGGGGAGCCGTCGGCCTCAACCTGCGGCGACTTGTGAGGTGAATCTGACGGGTTAGGCGCAGAATTAGGCATAGTGGCGCACCTCGCCTGTACCGCTCACGTTGGTCACGCAGCGCGCGCATAGCTCAGGATGGGTGCGATCGACGCCGATGTCGTCACGGATATGCCAGCAGCGTACGCACTTGGTACCTGTGGCTGCACTCACTTTGACCTGCAAGTCGCTTGACTCATCGGCATGGCTCTCTGCTGGTACTGAGCCAGTATCCGCGCTCTGAGCAGGGGCCTCACTCATCGGCTGCAGGGTCGCGCTACTGGTAATCAAGACAAAACGTAGCTCTTCGCCAAGCTTGGCCAAGCTCTCTTGCATCGCGCCGCTGGCATACAGATCGACGCCCGCTGATAAGTTGGCATTGATGATTTTTTCGCCACGCGCTGTTTCGATATGTTTGTTGACGATGTCTTTCGCCTGCATGATGCGTTGCCAGTCGTCGCTTGTGATGGCGCTCAGCTCAAATGCTGGGAAGGTGTACCATTCTTGGGTAAACACATAACCTGCGTCTTGTCCGTTTTTGCCTTCTAGTACTTCCCACGCTTCTTGGGCCGTAAAAGACAAAATAGGCGTGATCCAGCGAATCAGCGCATGAGCGATATGATAAATCGCCGTCTGAGCAGAGCGGCGCGGCTGTCCATCAGTCTGAGTGGTGTACTGGCGATCTTTGATGATATCTAAATAAAAGCTGCCCAAGTCTTGCGAGCAAAACGCGGTGACGTGCTGGGTGACTTGGTGAAAGTCCATCGCATCATAAGCGCTGATGATTTGTGCTTGCACGGTTTGCGCGCGCTCAATGATGAATTTATCAAGGCTGACCAGCTCATCCATCGCCACGCTGTTGGTCGCTGGATCAAAGTCATCAGTATTGGCAAGCAAAAAGCGCAAGGTGTTACGGATACGACGATACATGTCGATCGCGCCCTTAAACACGGTCTTACCCGCGCTCATCTCATAACGATAATCACTCGAGGCAATCCATAAGCGCAGCATGTCCGCGCCCGTTTTGTTGATCTCGTCTTGCGGGGTGATGATGTTGCCAAGCGACTTACTCATCTTGCGACCGTTTTCATCTACCACAAAACCATGGGTCAATACTTGCTTAAATGGTGGACGCTCGTACATCGCCTCTGAGGTCAGCAAGGAAGTCTGGAACCAGCCGCGATGCTGATCTGAACCCTCTAAGTACATATCCGCTGGGTTGGTCAGCTCATCGCGCTGCTCAAGTACAGCAAAATGCGTGGTTCCTGAGTCAAACCACACGTCTAGCGTGTCGGTCGCTTTGTCATAGTCAGCAGCCTCATCACCCAAAAAGTCCTCACAGCTGGCATCAAACCACGCTTCCACGCCGCCATCAGCGATTTTTTGTGCCGCCGCTTCCATCAGCTCCAGCGTGTTTGGATGTAGCTCACCGGTTTGTTTATGCGTAAAGAAAGTGATTGGCACGCCCCAAGTACGCTGGCGTGAGATACACCAGTCAGGACGGTCAGTCATCATCGCCTCGATGCGGTTTTGTCCCCAAGCGGGCGTCCATTTGACCGTTGGAATATCAGCAAGCGCTCGCTCGCGTAAGCCTTTGGCTTCCATATTGATAAACCACTGCGGGGTGGCGCGGAAAATAATCGGCGACTTGTGACGCCAGCAATGCGGGTAGCTGTGCTCGATTTTGGTATGGCTGACGAGGTGGCCGTTTTCGTGCAAGGTGGCGATGATTTTTGGGTTGGCTTTATAGATATGCTCTCCGGCAAATACCGCAGCGCTGTCTAAATACACACCCGTACCGCCCACAGGGTTTTCTACAGGTAGGTTGTATTTTAGACCGACAATATAATCGTCAAGACCATGACCCGGCGCGGTATGGACGAGGCCTGTACCGCTATCGGTGGTGACGTGATCGCCTAGGATAAGCGGCACTTGACGCCCTTCAATCAAGGGGTGCTGGGCGTGCAGACCTTCAAGCTTGCGTCCTGATACGGTCGCCAAGATACCTTTGTGGTCAAGCTTTAGCTCGGTCAGCGCAGTTTCGATCAAGTCTGTCGCCAATAAAAAATGGCCTTTGTCTGTTGCCACCACGCTATAGTCGTGCTCAGGATGCACGGCAATGGCTTGGTTGGCAGGCAGCGTCCATGGCGTCGTCGTCCAAATGATGGCAGCAATACTGCCGTCGATGCCATTTAGCGCCTCTACCTTATCGGTATCCACTATATCAAAGCTGACATAAATGGCGTCAGAGACTTTGTCTTGGTATTCTACTTCGGCTTCGGCGAGGGCAGAGCTACAGTCCAAGCACCAGTTCACAGGCTTCATACCGCGAGTGACGTGACCATTATCATAGATTTTTGCAAGTGCACGGACGATATTGGCTTCCTGCGCAAAGTTCATGGTGAGATAGGGGTTGTCCCAATCACCAAACACGCCCAGACGTTTAAAGTCGGCTTTTTGTAGCTCGATCTGGGTACGGGCATACTCGCGGCACAGACCACGAAACTCAGTGGCCGAGACTTTTTGACCGACTTTGCCGACCTTGGCTTCGACTTTTTGTTCGATAGGTAGGCCATGACAATCCCAACCAGGAACATAAGGCGCATCAAACCCCGACAGCGTTTTTGACTTAACGATGATATCTTTTAAAACCTTATTGACCGCATGACCTAAGTGAATCTGACCGTTGGCATAAGGAGGGCCATCATGCAAAATATACTTTGGCGCACCTGTGCGCGCCTGACGAATTTTGCCATAGACATCATCTGCTTCCCACGCCGCTAGCCAGTCAGGCTCACGTTTGGCGAGGTTTGCACGCATGGCAAACGGGGTGTCGGCGAGGTTTAATGTATCTTTATAATCGTGGCTTGGGGTGTCGGTGCTTTTGTCAGTCATAAAAGGTATCTTATAAAATGATGGTTAGAGATGGGAGAAAGAGCCGAGTACATGCTGATCTAAAATAGCGTGCGGATGTTACGTGAACGCTACGCTTACTGTGTCACTATTAATACTGGTATTTGGCTGCGGCGCTAGTTAGTAATATAGCGGCTTCCAACTACAATCACTTTATGTCGTCACAAGCAGATAAAAGCGTCTGCCTACATCATAAATACTAATGAGATGATTGCAATGCCATATACCGATATCAAAATAATAAGAAAAGTGGCGATAATAATGACAGCTATTATATGACAAAACCAGTGGGGTAAAAAGAGCTGGCCGGTATCGTCCTGTTTTTAGCCAAAACCAATAGTTTATACCATCAAACCAAGACTAAAAAAGAACAAGGCTAAAAAAACAAGAACTAAAAAACCGATGACAGCCATAAGCGTAGTTTTAGTGACCACAATGGCTGGATGCCCGTTAGACCTTGCGCCATTTCACCCTTTTTTAAGATGACATAAGAGGGCGTTACTTGTCCTTGCCAGTCAGCAAATATCTCGCCTTCTTGATCGTTGATGGTGGTAAAGCGGTAGTTGTGTTCGCTCAGGTAGCTATGCAGCGTTTGATCAGAGCCTGACTGGATCGCAATGGTCACCACCGGGTAGTCATTGGCTGCCGCGAGCGTGTCTATGGTCGGCGAGGTCACACGGCAAACAGGGCACCACGTTCCCCAAAAGTACACCAGCGCGGGCTTATCGTTACTGAGCGCCGCCAAGTCAATGCTTTGTCCTTGGTAATCGGTGAGCTGCAATTGCGGGTTGGCAGGCATGACTGGCTGACGCCACCAATTAACCGCGGTATAAATGACGGCAAACATCAAGCCATATATCAGTATCGTCTTGATAAGCGACAGCGCTTTTTGCTGTGGCGTCTTTTTAGGCTTTGCCGCTGTGGTATCAGTATCAGTTGTCATAAGGGCTGCTTTTTATGCTTGTCATGGTATCAAAAAGTGTCTGGTCGCTGTTTGTTATCGCGTGTGCTAGGCTATGTCCTCATTTTTATCACCATTTTTAAAATGAGGACATGCCCTAGATAAAAATAAACGGCTGCATGCTCAGCCGTATGATTCCTAAATGCTTTACAACACCAATTCTTTAGAACACTGTCAAAATATCGTCCATCGCTATTGCTGTACCGATTTTATGTCGGAGTGACGATAAGCGCTTAAGGTTTTTGTGCGCGGTCTTGTAGTGGGTCGCCGGTCAGCACGCTGCCTGTGTTTTCTCGGCGCTCGCTTGTGCTGAGCTTACTGGCTGGTACTTTCGACTTTTTCTTCCATTTTAAGCTAAACAAGTCATCGCGGCGGTCAATCAAGTTATGTACCGAGCCTTCGTGACGAACGTGAGTCAGCTTATCTAAGTTGACATCAGAGAAGAAAATCATCTCGGTATTGGGCGTGGTTTCTGCCATAATGGCATCATGTGGAAATGCAAAATCTGACGGTGAAAAAATAGACGACTGGGCGTACTGAATATCTAAGCTTTCGACTTGTGGCAAGTTGCCAACAGAGCCGCAGATCATCACGTAGCATTCGTTTTCAATCGCACGTGCTTGGGCACAATGGCGTACACGCAAATAGCCGTTTTTGGTATCTGTCCAGAAAGGCACGAACAAAATATCCATATCATCAAGTGCTAACAGGCGTGCAAGTTCAGGGAACTCAACGTCATAACAGACTAAAATACCAATACGCCCCGCATCGGTGTCAAAGACCTGTACTTTATCGCCACCTTCAATCACCCAAGCGCTACGCTCATGCGGGGTGATATGAATTTTGCGCTGTTCTTCTACCGTCCCGTCACGGCGGCACAGATAGCTGACATTGTACAAGGTATCGTCTTCGTCTAATAAAGGCATAGAGCCTGTAATGACATTGACGTTGTAACTGACGGCCAAATGCGAAATTTCATTTTTAAACCACTCGGTGTAATCGGCCAAAAAGCGAATGGCGATGTTTTGGTCAGTAGACTCGCACAAGCCCATCAGCGGCGCGTTAAAGAACTCAGGTAGACAAGCAAAGTCAGAGTTATAATCGGCCATCACATCGACAAAGAACTCCACTTGCTGGAGCAGTTCTTCTGGCGACTCGACCTCACGCATCTGCCACTGAATACCACCGATACGCACCTCAGATTTACGCGTGTTGGGCTTATAGTCTTTTGGCTCATAATAGATATTTGACCACTCAAGCAAGGTGGCAAACCCTTTAGATTGTTTGTCATCTGGTAGGTAAGCGGTCAAGATACGCTTGACGATAAAGCCATTGGACAGCTGAAATGATAGCGCAGGGTCGTGAATCTCACGAGACTCGACAGCATCAATATATTCGCCTGGGCTCAAGTCTTGATGATTATGATAGTTGGGAATGCGGCCACCCGCCAAAATCGCGCGGAAGTTGAGCTGACGGCACAGCTCTTTGCGCGCATCATACAGCCGGCGTCCGAGGCGATACCCGCGATAGTCAGGGTCGATCAGCGCGTCCAAACCATAAATAGCATCGCCTTCTGGATTGTCTTTGATGATCTCTTTTTGTCCGATCAAATCGTCATAGGTATGGGGGTTAGAAAACTTGGCATAGTCAACGCGCATCGACAGCACGATGCCGATCAGCTGATCATGGTCAAACAGCGCAATCTGCCCTTCAGGAAAGGCGTCTATGAGCGTATGAATGGTGTTTTTTGACCATGCGCCGCCTAGGTTGGCGTAGACGCGATCCATCAAGGCTTTTAACTGGGGGTAGTCGTGTTTTTTCAATCTTGCTCATAAGGTTCCTATCTGCTGTTTTTATAAAAACTTTTCGTGTAACAAAAGCAATAAAAATATTTCCATATAGAGAATATTGTCGTTACAATCGTTTATTGCTATGTTTACAATGGGTTAGAATGATATAGTCCATCTGATATAAAAATGATACAACGCTTCATTGAGCGACTAATATCTATATATCTGATTTATTTGGATGCGATTATACTCTTTCATCTGTCCTGCTGAATTTGTCAGTAGTGTTGTAGATATCGCGGTGCGTTTTCATCGTCACAAAGGCTATATTGCTGGTTATGATAGCAAGTCACATGGGCAATGACAGTCTAACGTGGTAACTATTTGCTACGTTTTTGTGAGCCGGCTTTGATGTCAGTGATGTGCGCTCAACTATCGTTATCACTCAAGCAGCGTCTTGTTTGGCTTATTTGCTTCGGCTATCGGCACAAGTGCCCCTTTAGGATTTTTATTATGCCCCTCACTCATACCACTGCATTTAGCCAACTAGATAACATAGCAGATGATGCGTTGGTACAGTTGGTGTATGTCAGTAGTCTGACGCTGCGCTCGCGCTTAAGCGCTTCGATATTTGATGAAGTAGAAAGTCATGCGAAAGATTTTAATGAGCAGCATGGCATCACCGGTACACTCTGTTATGGCAACGGCCATTTTTTGCAATGTATTGAAGGCGAGAAGGCCAAAGTCGCGGCGTTGACGCAGCGTATTTTTGCCGATCATCGCCACAAACATGTCGAGATGCTGCTGTTACGGCAGGTAAGTAGCCGCCGCTTTGCTGACTGGCGCATGCGTTTGCTTTTTTTGGAGCGCTGGCTTTGGTCGCCTGCCACCAAGCAGCAGGCGGCGCAGTTGTCACCGTATCTGCCATTTGCGCCGCATGGCTGGTCGCCTGAGCGTACCGAACAGTTTTTGCAAATTATCAAAACCTTTGACACCCCGCCACATATCAAAGCCGCTGGTATTACTTATAATGCGCTGGGCAATATGGTGCGTCATATCGCCGCCCCGCATCAAGCGTTTTTAGTGGTGCAAGGGTTTTTAAGTGTACTATTAATCGTTGGTTTGATGCTGTTATGTTTATAAGCGGTGCTATTGTGCGAAAAGATAATAGAAAAATGACGCTAAACTCTGAGATTTAGCGTCATTTTTTATGGTTATAGATGGGTTGTTTTGATAAAAAACTTCTTACACATCAAAGACCTTACCACGATTCATAATATTATTGGGATCAAACACCTTCTTAATCTCACGTAAATACGCAATCTCAGTCTCACTGCGGCTATAGTGTAGATACGGTTTTTTCGTCATACCCACCCCATGCTCTGCAGACACCGAGCCGCCATATTTTTGTACCGTTTCAAACACGTATTTATTGACAATTTGACACTCACTAAAGAAATCATCTTTGCTCATATTTTCAGGCTTTAGAATATTGAGATGCAAATTGCCATCGCCGATATGACCAAACCAGCACACCTCAAAGTCTGGATAGTTGCTGGCGACGATATGATCAATCTCAGCGATAAACTCCGGTACATAGCTGATGAGTACCGACACATCGTTCTTATAAGGGATAAAGACTGAGATAGTCTCAGAGATATATTCGCGCAGCTTCCACAGCTCTGCCGCTTGCGCAAGACTTTGGCTCATTACACCATCGACGACCCAGCCTTCACTCATACAATGCTCAAAGATGGCCATGGCTTTATCCATGATAGGCTCATAGGGCGCCTCAAACTCAAGTAAGGTATAAAACTTGGTACGAGACTCAAAAGGCTCTTGTACTTGACCATGGGCCATGAGTTTATCGATAGCGACGTCATCAAAGAATTCAAAGGCGGTCAGATCAATCTGCGCTTGAAAGGCGGATAACACATTCATGACATCATTAAAGCTGTCCATGCCCAGTACCATGACGTTTAAGTCTTGCGGCTGACGCTCAAGCTTGATTTGGGCATGGGTGACAAAACCTAGGGTGCCTTCACTACCGATAAACAGCTGACGCAAGTCGTAGCCGGTGGCGTTTTTTATCATGCCGCGGTTGAGCTGCAAGATGTCGCCTTTACCGGTGACGACGGTGAGCCCCATGATCCATTGACGGGTCATGCCATAGCGGATGACCTTGATGCCGCCGGCGTTGGTGCCGATGTTGCCCCCGATTTGACTGGAGCCTGCTGAGGCAAAGTCGACAGGGTAGTATAGGTTTTTTGACTCTGCGAACTGTTGCAGCTGTTCGGTGATGACGCCGGCTTCAATCTCGACCATACGATCGGCAGGATAAAAGGTGCCGATTTGGTTCATTTTGTCCATGCTGACGACGATTTCGCCATTGGCGGCAACGGCACCTGCCGACAGACCGGTACGGCCACCACTGGGGGTGAGGACGATGTTGTGCTCATTGGCAAGCAGGACGATGGCTTGTACTTGTTCGGTGGTCTTTGGAAAGACGATGGCAGAGGCGGCTGGGGCGAAGTGCTTGGTCCAGTCTTTGCCCCAATATTCAAGGCTTTCAGGGTCGGTTTTGATTTGGGCTGGGTCAAACTGATGGCTTGCAAGCAAACATTCTAAAAGGCTTTGGACGGCGGCGGTACTAGGGTTAGACGGGCTTTGGCTAGATAAAGAAGTCATGGTCAACTCTCGGTATAAACGGTAAGTACTATGCATAAAGGGGATTATTATATCGCTAAATGGATATAACGCGGCAGTTATAAGTATGTTTATATAAAGGGAGGTCGCCCTCAAAAAAACAGTTCAACCCAGTTTGGCAGCGTGTCGCTACCAGCGTTTACTATAGCATAAATAGTTTTCAGGCTAGATAATCAATAATTCATCTAATCTGCTAACATCGAGACGGAATTTTGTGTAAGATATCTGGACTGTTTTCGTTTCACCCATCATAGATTATCGAGCAGATAATCTTATAAGACAATCATAGGACAGTTCTCATATGGCGTTATCATTAGAAAAAGACAAAATTCGTTTTTTATTGCTTGAAGGTCTGCACGACAATGCCCTAAAAGTATTAAAAGACGCGGGCTACCACAACATCGAAAATATCAGTCACGCCTTAGATCAAGATGAGCTGATCGAAAAAATCAAAGATGCGCATTTTATCGGTATTCGCTCGCGTACGCAGCTGACACGTGAAGTGTTGGAGCATGCGCACAAGCTCATCGGTATCGGCTGTTTTTGTATCGGTACCAACCAAGTCGATCTAGACGCGGCTCGCGACCTAGGTATCCCCGTCTTTAACGCGCCATACTCGAACACCCGCTCGGTGGCTGAGCTGGTATTGGCAGAAGCCATCATGCTATATCGCGGCATTCCAGAAAAAAACGCCACCGTTCATCGCGGCGGCTGGGGTAAATCTGCCACCAACTCGCATGAAGTACGCGGCAAAACCATCGGTATCGTCGGTTATGGCTCTATCGGCTCACAGTTGTCTGTACTGGCCGAAAGCTTTGGTATGAAAGTCATCTATCATGATGTCGTGACCAAATTGCCATTGGGCAACGCCGTACAAGTGGGTAGCCTAGAAGAGCTGCTATCGACCGCTGATATCGTCACCTTGCATGTGCCTGACGTCCCAAGCACCCGCTATATGATGAAAGCTGAGCAGTTTGCACACATGAAAGACGGCAGCTACTTTATCAACGCCGCTCGTGGTACTTGCGTAGAGATTGATGACTTGGCGGCCGCGCTTGAGTCTGGTAAGCTTTTGGGCGCTGCGATTGATGTGTTTCCAAAAGAGCCAAAATCAGCGGACGAAGAGTTTGAATCACCACTACGTAAGTTTGACAATGTGATCTTGACACCGCATATCGGTGGCTCAACCCAAGAAGCACAGGCCAATATCGGTCTTGAAGTGGCTGATAAGTTTGTCAGATACTCAGATCAAGGTGATACGGCGACCGCGGTGAACTTCCCAGAGGTTTCTATACCGTTTAAAGAAGGCTCACATCGTCTGCTACATATCCATAAAAACGTGCCAGGCGTACTGTCACAGATCAACCGTCTGTTCGCCGAGGCGCATATCAACATCTTGGCGCAGAGCCTGATGACAGAAGGCGATGTTGGCTATCTCGTGATGGATGTGGATTATAACGATTCAACCGCCGCGCTTGATCAACTAAAAGACGTTGAAGAAACCATTCGCGTGCGTATCTTGTTCTAAAACTAACCGTGATCGTTTAGGGCGTGTTGAACCTTCAACACGCCCTAATGTTACAACCGATACAAAAAAAGAGATGCGCTATGAATAGGGCATCTCTTTTTTATGGCTAATCGTTTAAACGTCTAACATTTAAAGCAGGGTATGGTGTTAACGGATTAAGCTTTGGCTTTATTGGCCGCTTCTGCTTGTTGGCGTGCTTCCATTTTAGCCGCTTTACGCTTTTCGATGATGTCCATCACATCGCTACCAATATGCGCTTCACCACGTTTTTTGGCCAGCTGCATTTGATGCTCGCGCTCACGGAATCGAGCCTTTTGTTCCTCAGTCGCTTTGTCGATACAATGCGGGCACGACTCACCTTTGATATAGGCGGCGCTTTGCATGTCCTCGGCTGTAATCGGCATACGACAAGCAAAGCACTGCTCGTAGTTGCCTTTTTCTAAGTTGTGATTGACTGACACGCGGTTATCAAAGACAAAGCAATCACCTTGCCACATAGAGTCACTGACTGGGACTTCTTCTAGGTATTTTAAGATACCGCCTTCTAAATGATAGACCTCCTCAAAGCCTTGCTCGCGCATATAGGCCGTGGACTTCTCACAGCGAATACCGCCGGTACAAAACATTGCCACTTTTTTGTGTTTGGTTGGGTCGAGCTCTTTTGCCACATATTCTGGAAACTCACGGAAGGTTTCGGTGTGTGGGTTGACGGCGTTTTGAAAGGTGCCAATCTGTACTTCGTAGTCGTTGCGGGTGTCGATTAGGAGCACGTCAGGATCAGAGATCAGCGCATTCCATTCACTCGGCTTGACGTAGCGGCCGACAGATTGCAGTGGATCGATATCTTCTACGCCCATGGTGACGATTTCTTTTTTGAGCTTGACCTTGGTACGATAAAAAGGCTGGACGTCTGTATAAGACTCTTTAAACTCAAAACGACCAATCGCTTCAATGCTACGCAAATAATCAAGGACCGTATCGATGCCTTGGCGGCTACCAGAAATCGTACCGTTGATGCCTTCATTGGCCAGCAATAAAGTGCCTTTGACGTCATTGTCCAGCATGGTGTTTAAGATCGGCTCACGGTACTGCGCAAAGTCAGCAAAGCGGGTAAATTTATAAAGTGCAGCGACGACGATATTATTGGTGACGCGATCGTAGGCCGGTGCGGCGTTGTTTTCAGCTGCCGTACTACTTTGAGTATGGCGGTCTTGAGTGGTACTCATGATGGTCTCCTGCGGGCTAGGTCGCAAACCTAGTGCGTTGGGTTTAAAGTATCTTTTCAGTTTAAAGCATTAACAAAATTGTGGGATTGATGAATGCGTGCGTAGTGTAGCAAATTTTGTGTGGGTTTTGAATAGTTTATGTCGCTCAGCTTGATAGGAGCTGAAATAATAAATGTTTTGATTATAAGATAAAAACAAAAAAGCCTAGAAAAATACTGAGATTTTTATAAAGGATTTGATGTTTTCAGCTTTGTTTATAAATATGTTTCCTATGATATTGTAAATACTTCTTATGCTCAGAAGAAATATTTGATAGTTTCATTTCTTTGTTGATAGATAAGGCCTGAAGGTCATTGGCACTGATTTTATTTGAGATTAGTATTTGACCTAAATCATCGAAACTTATAAAACCTGCATCAAAACACACATCCAAATTTGGTGATAGAAGTAAGCCGTTGTAAAGGCTAAGACGTTCTATGTCTCCGCATTCAGACCAAGGTTTGATATGAGATGCTCTTAATAGTTTTAGTTCCTTACATCCAGTGACAGCACAAGCAGACCAATATTCAATAAGGTTTTGTCTAAACAGTCCTTGACCTATACGTGATCTTACAACTGAGTCCTTCTCTGTACTACTAAGACTTAAATACTCACTAACATCAGCAAGCTTATCTTCTTTTTCCATTTGTGCAGAAAGCATCCAAGCAAACGAATGAGCATCTAATAAGCTAACCTCACTTTTGAGTTTTTCAATTAGCATTATTTTGATATCACTAATAATTTGCAAGTAAATAAAGTAGTTTTCCCAAGAACAACGTTGACTAGTTTTGAACTCTATTCCTAATAATGAGAATGCTCTATCAAAATAAGTAGGTGCGATAGGTAAGTATTTTGAATTATCTTTAATAAAGTAAAGATAAGCTAAAAGAGAATAGTTCCTTCCAAAAATTTTAATCAATTCATCAAATATTTGTTCGTCATTTGATGAGTGATAAAGGTTAAATAAAGCGCTCTCAACTTCCTCTGTCTTAATAGAGTTACCAATTGCTTCAAAAAGTGGTTGATGTGGTCGATTTTGTTCACCATAGCGATTTTGCCATGGAACTAAATTATTATCTGGAAACTCAATGGCCTCGATGGTTGCCAATATAATTTTCCCACTTCCAATATCATGGTTTTTCCATGTATGAAACGAAAGCTTATTGCGAGCAACTCTATAAATTTGATACTTATATCCTTCTTGTTGATCTGTATAAGGATGTGAAGCAAAAGATACAAAAGGGATATTTGACTTTTCTCCTACAAACCTTATAAAAGCATCGTACTGTTTTTCAAAGAGGTATGGGTTTATTGTTGGGGTAACTGTTTGCATAACATTCCTTCGATTTAGGAGGCTATAAGTTTATCAAGTGAATAGGATTGAGCTGCTTTCACTTTATATAAATCTTTTGCTTTCATACACAAAAAATCCAGCGCATCGGCTGGATTTTAATCGCTGAGAGAGTCGGTATAAAAGCTATTTGCTTTGGAACCAACGATCCGCTTGGTTACGTGCATTGGCGATGTCTGAGCTTGACAAGTTCAATGCCAGCTGACCGATTTTGCCACGGGCTTTGTTGCGTACTTTTTCATCAAGCATACCGTCACGGGCAGCCAAATCGTACCATTTATAAGCATCGACCAGATTCTTTTGTTTTTCATCGAGCAAAGCTAGCGTGTAGCTGGCGCGATTGTCACCACGCATGGCCGCTTTTTCTAACCAGTGGCGTGCTTGCTGAAGATTGGGCTTCACGCCTTCACCGCGTAGATACATGATGGCCAGATTTAGCTGGGCTGGCGCAACACCTTGCTGTGCGGCTTTGGTATACCACTGAATGGCTTGCTGAGTGTTTTGTGCCACGCCTTCGCCTTTTTGTAGGCGCTTGGCTAAGTAAAACTGCGCATGGTCACTCCCTTGCGCCGCACGGTTGGACAGCTCACTGACAGGCATCAGCTCAAAACGTGAGGTATCAAGCGGTACGTTTGATATTAACTCAGCATTGGCAAGACCTGCGCAAGAAAATAAGGCAGTAAACAACGCAGCTTTTAATAGTTTCATAGCAGCTCCAAAATTAGGCAGTTAATAAGCAAAAAAATTGTACCGCTAAAGTATCTTAGGCGGCGCTAATGATAAGGGAGCGTCGTATCAATGACGTGTTATCCAAACGTCCCAAACCATCCATTAAGTATAGTGAGCCCTTTACCTGAACGCCTTGCTTAGCAGTTGCTGTCAAGTCAAACAGACGAACGGTGCAAATACGGGTGTCAGTGACATTATTTTGCTAGCTTAACACCCACACTTACGAAACTCAAATACTAATTACAAGAAATCATGGCCGATTATACCTGAGTGTCTTCAATAAAATCATAGAGTTACTTGCGCGTAAGAATAAATCAATCATTTTATAAAAATCAGACAAGGATGATTAGGGCCGTTTGGTTTTCGAATATTATGCAGGCTTCCGTTTGGTGACGCGATAGATAGCGACATCTGCCAAGAGGTTGGGAGCTTGACGGATTAAAGATGTCATCAGCGGTGAATGGCCTTTTTCTGAGTCGCTAACAGCAAAGCGGTTGATGATATGAATGTCATGCTCAGCACACAGCTGCTCAAAGTCTTTAAAGGTACACAAATGAATGTTTGGGGTGTTGTACCACTCATAAGGCAGGGCTTCTGAGACGGGCATCAGGCCTTTTAGTCCAAGGTGAATACGGTTTTGCCAATGGGCAAAGTTGGGAAAGGTGATGACCGCTTCACGGGCCACGCGTAGCATATCGAGCAGCAAAACGTCGGGGGCTTTGACCGCTTGGAGCGCCCGTGCCATGACGACGGTGTCAAAGCTGTCGTCAGCAAAGCGCGCCAGCCCATCGTTGAGATCTTGCTCGACGATAGAGAGACCCTTGCTAATGGCTTCATTGATTTTGTCTTCATCAATCTCTAGGCCATAACCCGTTACGCCCAGTTTTTGCTGCAAATGTGCGAGCAGCTCACCATTACCACAGCCCAAGTCCAGTACATGCGATTGCGGCGCGATCCAGCGCTCAGCCAACTGATGGTCCATTCTCATGAGCGTTCTCCTGTGCCGGCCATGTTAGTGGTCATAAAAGGGGCGGTCAAAAAGCCTTTGATCGCGCCCATATAACGGGGGATATCAAATAAAAACGAATCATGACCATGTGGGGCGTCGACATTAATATAGCTGACCGGCTTGCCTGTGGCCATCAGGGCATCCACGATTTCTTGTGAGCGCTCAGGGGCAAAGCGCCAATCAGTGGTAAACGACACCACCAGATATTGGCACTTGGTATGGGCAAGGGCGGATTTTAAGGCGCTCAGCTCAAGCTGTCTGTCGATATCGTCGCTGTGCTCAGCAGTATGGTCGCTACCTGTATGCTCGTTATTGATGCTGGTAGCCAGACTATCATCGATGGCTGTGTCGTCGGCAGTATTCGCATAATTGGCATAGTCGCGCGTAGGATCAAAGTAATCTAAAGCTTTGGTCATGAGCAAATAGGTATTGGCATCGAAGTTTTTGCTAAAGCGCTCGCCTTGATAGCGCAGATAGCTCTCTACTTGGAACTCGACATCGTAGCCGTACATAAACTTGCCCGATTTTAGATCGCGGCCAAACTTGGCCTTCATCGCGTCATCGGTCAAGTAGGTGATATGGCCGACCATACGTGCCAATATCAGGCCGCGGCGTGGATAAGTGCCGGCTTGTATATAGCGGCCGTCTTTGAAGTCTGGGTCAGAGAGAATGGACTGACGAGCGACTTCGTTAAAGGCGATGTTTTGTGCCGATAGCTTGGGCGTGCTGGCAATAATGACGCAGCGTTTTAGCCTGTCTGGATAGTCGACCGACCATTGCAGCGCTTGCATACCGCCCATAGAGCCGCCGACGATGGCATGCCAGACATCGATGCCTAAGCGGTCTGAGAGCAGCGCTTGGGTTTTAACCCAGTCTTTGATGGTGATCAGCGGAAAGTCAGGGCCATAGACTTGTGGCTCGCTGCCATCAGCCTGATCGAGGGTATCAGGGTTGATGGTGGTGGGTCCTGTCGAGCCAAAGCAGCTGCCGATATTATTGACGCACACCACATAAAACTGATTGGTGTCGATGGCTTTGTTGGGTCCGATCATATTGTCCCACCAGCCCGCTTTTTTGTCATCATGGCTATAATAACCTGCTGCATGATGGCTGCCAGACAAGGCATGGCAAATCAAAATAGCATTTGATTTGTCTTGATTGAGGGTGCCGTAAGTCTCTACCATCAAATCAAAAGACGGCAAGGTGCGATTGCACTCAAGGGTAAGCGGCTCGGCAAAATGGATTTTTTCGGGCGTGACGATTCCGACTGAGCCTGCCTGATCGGCCAAGCTTTGTGGGTCGAGTGTATCTGTTGGGAGTTGGTCACTGGTACTATCAGAGCGTGCGTTCAAAGCTACCTCGCAAGACAACAATCATCTATAAATAAGCGTCAATTAAGCGTCAATAAAATCACCAGCCACACAAGCAAAATAGCATGCATGTTCTTATACGGTTTTGGTGATGATTGGCTCTATTGTATGGCGATGGGCGTAGGAGTACAACCTCCGTACGCAGTCTTTATTTGACCTGCGTAGCAAATTGTATAAAGACGGCCTTTACCATGCGTTTTTTGGCGATAAAATGCTACACTAATCAGATGCTCAATGAATAATGCCTTCACAATCCTTTTTATCATTTATGAATCACACACGACTTTTATGAAACCTAAACTGCCGCCACGTATAGCCGTCTTATTGGTCAACCTTGGGACACCTGATGAGCCAACAGCGCCTGCTGTCCGTCGTTATCTCAAACAGTTTTTATCAGACCCTCGGGTGATTGAAATCCCTAAGTTTTTGTGGGCCATCATTCTTAACTTGTTTGTCCTGCCTAGTCGGCCGAAGCGCGTCGCAAAAGCTTATGCCAGTATCTGGGAGGGCGACTCGCCGATCCGCAAGATATTAAACAGCCAAGTGGCATTATTAGAGCCGCGTCTGGCCGACAGCGCAGCGCCGTTTCGTGTGTCGGCACATGCGGCGATGAGCTATGGCAATCCTGGTCTGCCTGAGGTGATGGACAATCTACGCGATGAGGGCGTGGATCACTTTGTCATCTTGCCATTGTTTCCGCAGTACTCCGCCACATCAGGTGGCGCTGTCTATGATGCGCTGACCAAATGGACGCTGACGCAGCGCAATTTGCCCAACTATACCATTGTAAAGGACTACTTTGCCCATCCACTGTATATTCAGGCACTAGCAGACTCGATTCGTCGCTTTCAGGCAGAGCATGGCAAACCTGACAAGCTGATGTTTAGTTTTCACGGTATCCCGCAGCCGTATGCGGATAAAGGCGATCCGTATCCAAAGCGCTGTAAGTGTACTGCCGCCCAAGTGGCACATGCGCTAGGTCTAAGAGATGATGAATGGATCATCAGCTTTCAGTCGCGTTTTGGCAAACAAGAATGGGTCAAGCCATATACCGATGTGGTACTAGAGGAGTGGGGTCAGTCTGGCGTGCGCTCGGTGCAGGTTGTCAGTCCTGCATTTTCTGCCGATTGTCTGGAGACGCTAGAAGAGCTGGCGATTGAAAACCGTGATAATTTCCTCAATGCTGGCGGGCAAGAGTATCATTATATACCTGCACTTAACCTTGATGAGGCGCATATTGATTTGCTCGAAGCGCTTAGCAAACCATTGGTCAAAGGCTGGGCGGGCACGCTTGATGGTTGGGCGTAGTTAAGTTTTTTGATCTTAATGAAAGCCTTTTGATCTTCATGAATGATAAAAACACCGGACATGATGCTCGGTGTTTTTTTACCAGTGTTTGACGTCATTGATGCTGTGCTGAGCAAATAGGGTTAGAAGTTATCGTCGTTACTGCGCCCAGCAGCATCGGTATCAGCAATATCGACGATGTCTGGATAATCCTTGTCATCCAGATTGTCCTCTACCAATACCTCATCGACACGGGCTTCATCGATATTTTGGTGATGCATCGGTGTGAGGCCTTGTGTGGCCTCGCTGCCTGCTTGTGAGTTGTCAAACCCTGCGCTATTGTCAATGACGTCATCGTCATCAATCGTATGCAGCATTGGATTGTCTAAATCGACTCGCTGGTTGTCATCGCCATCGATACGGTCTTGCGCCTCTGGGAGCGGGGTTTTTGTATTATCCATCTGTCATTCCTTTTATCTTATGATTGGTTTTTATCTGTATGATGAGGATTAGTGTGCCGTGTTAGCTCGAGCTCGACTAGTAGTAGGGTGTCACAAGATGTTCAAAAAATGTAAGACAACTCGCAGTGAGCATTATTTATAGTCAGTTCAAATTAAAAGTGTTATAAATCTAAACGCGCTACTGGTATAAATTTTACTTGCGTGCTGTTATCACAGAGGCTGTGAAAAATTCATCTCAGCAGCGCTATGTCATTTTTAGAGTGAATTGACTATATGACTCTTGTTTATCGCCTAAAATATGTCAATGTATGGTCGGCCTGATAACCGCTATGAGCTTAAGCGCTTGTGACGATCAACCAGCCGTCAGTCAAACGGACACTATAAAAAAGCCGTTGGTCATGGAGGCCAAGCTACCAAGTACCGCGGCTGTGATAGAGTGCGCGCAGCTGACGCCCAAGCAAACTGTGACGATAAAAGGCCATCAGATCCTGAGCAAAAGCTGCGACTTAACAGGTCAATCGATACGTTTTGAGCTCAGTGACTCTCATAGCTCACTTGACTGTCAAGGGGCGCATCTTAGCCCCAGCGCCGATGATTCATCAATGTCAGCAATTATTTCAAACGCACTGAGTCGAGTCGTGACAATATTATTCGCGGTAATGATTTTCAAAATGAGCCAGTGGGCGTGTGGGTAGCGTCAAGGCAATCGCGCAACCTAAAAGGGTTTGAATGCGGCGCGTATTTGGTCAAGCAAACGCTGTTTGCCAGCTATCACTTAGACAGTGCTAAAGACAATCAAATCATTGATAATCAGTTTACCCAAGTCGAGCAGGGCGTTATTGTGGAAGATGATGGCACACTGATTAGGGATAACACGTTCGCCGCCGACGTTCGTTTGCCCATTCAGGTTGGTTCAAAAATTCGCGAAGACACTGCCGCAGGGCCAATCAAACATACACTGATCAACAACAATACGTTCGCTGATAAAACCATAAAGCAAGCAATTGACATTCGAGCCGCCAGCAAAACGGCCACCCAGATTGAGTAGCCGTCAGGACAATACGATAAGCATTTGGTAAATGGGCTGTGCTTTATTTGGCACCCACTTTGGTATTTACCCAGCGGATCACAGGATCAGGCGTGACTTGTGAGAGGGTCTGAAAGACTTTGGCTGGCATGCCGACCGAGTAATGAGTGCTTTTGAGTTTACGATTGGGGCGGGTGGTCAGTTTGCACAGAATCTTTGCCACATCACTGACAGTCAAATTGATACCCAAGCGCTCAATACTGGTGACACTAAGACCCTCTGTCATGTCTGATTTTACCCACAGCGGCATGACATCAATGACCTTGATACCAAGGCGGTCATACTCGATATTTAGCCCTTCGGTAAGTCCACGGACAAAAAACTTGCTGGCAGAGTATGCTGCAACCTCGGGTTGGCCGTAAATGGCCGAGGCCGAGGAGACATTGACGATTTTACCATTGGTGCTATCCGCCAAATAAGGCGCAAGCTTATGACAGCCGATAAGCACGCCTTTACAATTGACATCGACTAAGGCCAGCTGCTCTTGCAAATCAGTCGTCGGCAAAGTGCCACTGACCAACACGCCTGCGTTATTGATTAGCGCGTCGATACTGCCAAAATGATCAATCATTTGTGTGATGGCGTCGTCCCATAGCTCAGGCTGGGTGACATCTAATTTGCCGATAATGACACGGTTTTTTTTCAGCGCTTTTTTAAAGGCTTTGTCGCCGATGGCATCCTCAAGCGTGGCTGTATTGGTCGCAAACAGGCCGACGTTGTGGCCTTTTTCTGCCAGTTTTTTTGCGGTGGCCAGACCGATACCACGTGAGGCGCCAGTGATTAAGATATTCATAATAAGTGACTCGGTGATTTGGGTGTGCCCCCATTTTTATTACCCTTGTCAAAATGAGGGCACGCCCTAGCTGTAATGGATAAGTCGAGAGCAAGTGGATATCAGAGATATGTGTGCTCGGGCGTTGATCCAGTATAGCAAACCTGGCGGCAAGTATTGATAGGCCGCGCGGCACAGCGGCTTTGGCCGAGGTTAGAGCAGATATCTATGCTGAATGTGACACCGCGTGAGAGTGCGATAGGTCTGCGCGCGCTGAGGGACAGTCATAGTCGCTTAACGTAAAGCGCCATAGGTATATCAAGGCAATGGCATAGATGGCGGTTTCTGATAGCTCCTCGATCACCACGCCAAGGGTTTTAGGTATGCCAATCATGTTTTCGCCCATGTATTCTAGTAGTGCCAGTACCGCTACCGTCAAATATAACGATACGGGCACACGTTTTAATACTGCCAAAAGATAGTGCCATGAGTAAGCCAGCAGCCCAACAATCATCAGGTAGACGACGGTTAGTACACAATCTTCCCACCAGTCATAGGGCTGGCTCAGCAACAAAAAATCAGCTGGAATAAAAAGATCGGGTAAGTAGTTTAGCTCGCGGCGTATGACCGCAAAAAACACCAGTACTGCCGCCAACCAAAACGCTTCAGTTTTTTTGCTATGACTGCGCCGAAAATACTGTAGACAGCGTATCCAGCAAGCGAACAATATAATAATGCCAGGGGCTTCGATAAGACCATCTGTAATCAAAATAAGGACTCCAGATTTTGCAATAAAAAAAGTGAGCGCTAAGGCTCACTTCCAATCACAAGTAATATAAAAACAAAGATATAAAATAGAGATACAGCGTTATTATACGCTTGATTATCCATAAATGGCATTATGAAACATAACTAATTGGTCATAACTAATTGTTAATATTTACAAAATAGTCAACACTGTTTCACAGATGGCAGTATGTTATTTGTCTTGTGCCGGCAGCCAAGCGAGACAGCAATGAGCTATCGCGGACTAAAACAGTGCCTCCATGCGTAATAGTGCTGATGGGTAGTGGTCTTTGTTTTCTGTTTTGTCATTATAATAGTTTAGCTCTGTCTGCACGTAGAGCCACTCCCGCCAAATCGGCTGACGGTAGGTGATGGCTGGGCCATAGCTATTGAGCAGTGATTTGTTTTTATCAAAATAACCACTGGTCGAAATACCATAGGCCAGCTGCTTTTCTTCACCGAGCTGATGGACTTGTCTTAGATCATGGCTCCAGTCGGTGTCCTCCCTGCTATCCTGATTGCGGTAGCGCACGGTAGTACGGTTGTTAAGAAAGCGTGTTGGATCAGCGCCATACCGCAAGGTGAGTCCGCCTTTGGCGTAGTGTTCGCTATCGAGGCCATAACGATAAAAACTATCGGTGGTTACTTTTAGCTTCTCATTTTGGTACCAGTCTCGATCGACACTGACTTTGACATACAGATCATCAAGTGAGCGTACGCCGACATCGACATCTGTTTTGACGCCCAATTGCTCTTCGATCTCATCGTTGAAGCGTGACCAGCGCAGTGCAATAGAGGCGTTATCTTCACGAGTCTTTTTACTATTAATTAATCTATCAGAGCTTTCGGTACCATCTTGATAAGCCGCTCTTGTCGCGCTTTGTCGCAGAAAATCATCATCATCCAAGTCTTCATCACCGATAATCAAACTTAGGCGGCGCTCTAAGACCGGTAAGCGTAAACGTCCACGAACCCGAGGCTCGACGCTCACATCACTGCCTGATAGTGGGTCATTGGCCCAGCGCGTGTCTAGCACCAGTCGTAGGCTTGCGGTAGCAGGCGCTTTTGGGTCAGGCTCACCAAACCACCCGTCCATTTCGTGCGCCCATTCGTCTAGCTGCGCTTTTGCGTCTTGTCGCCGCTCATCGGCCCAGCCCCATTGTGCTGAGGAGTCAGTGGGCTGTGGCGCGGCAAGTGGTGTGCGCGCTTGATAGCCTAGCTGTTGATAGGCTGTGTCTGTTGTATTGACA
>NZ_JAPEHS010000027.1:0-32209 GCF_028823565.1 Psychrobacter sp. A3 | reverse complement strand
CAGCACGCAAGTAAAATTTATACCAGTAGCGCGTTTAAATCCATAACAGTTTTACCTTCAGCTAACTATATCGTCGATCAACTATTTTTCAGATAGCTTAAAATCAGATGCCTTAAAACATATTGTGGCATTTGTATAATAGCCGTCAGTCATGCACGTCAGTCAGATACTTGAGCGTTATTGCGCTTAATTGCGCTTATTTATCGATACACTGATGGATTTGCTGCGCCATCGTTTGCCAGCCACTAATAAAGTCGGTGCTGTTACTCATGTCTTCTGCTTGTACCGTGGTACTGACGGGCTGTAGTTTGGCCAGCAAGCCTTTGGCAGGTGCATTTGGACTGACCAAACACATTCGCTTGGTTGGGCGCTGCTCATTTAACCGGCGTAATTGACTGGCTTTTGGTGCTAAGTGGTGATCGACACTCAAGCTACCAATAAGCTGTAAATTGATGCTGTCTTCGATATATTGATACGCATCATGATAAGCCCAGTAGGGCGAGGGGTTTTTTGTGCTATCTAAGCTGGCGGCGGCCACCGCATTGTCTAAACGCTGGGCGAATTTTTGTGCATTGGCATGATAAAGGCTTTTATATTGCGGATTGGCATAGCTATGGATAACAGCCAAGGCACGAGTGATGGCTTTGGCATTATCAGGATCGAGCCAGATATGAGGGTCGAGCGTGCCGGCGATGGGTTTGCCTTGGACATCACGTAGCGGATGACGATTAAAGGCATCAAACTCAAATAAGGCAATGGCATTAGGTGCTGTCTTTAAGCTTGAGGCCAAGTTATTTTCTAGCGACTCACCAAACCAAACCACAAACTTACTGTCGCGTATTGCCTTGATATCACCAGGGCTGATACTGCCGTGATGCCCGACTTCGCCAGCTTGTAGTAGCCGCTTAGCAGACGGCGCGCCTTCGGTCACCGCCTCACTTAATAAAAACAGCGGATAGTTGCTGACGCTGACGGTGGCTGCATGCGCACTCACACAGGCCAGCCCCAACCATAGCAGTAGCGGTGCTAGCAGACGCTGCAAAATCGGATAGGCACGCAAATAATCATAAAACATTGGATTCATAGTCAGCTCTTTGGTATACAGTTGGCAAAAAGTTAAGCAAATATAGATGCTGGGTATCGGACATATCGTTTGACGATTGCTATCACCCCAGCTCGATCGCCCTCATCAGCTCACCCTTTGGCAGTGGCCGGTCAATTTACTTGGTTATTCAATATTTAGGTTGCTCGGTAATTTTATTTTATTATGTTATACTATAACAATAGAAAACGCCATTGCTAAAATGCTACGTAATTTTTAGGAGTTTGTCTCATGTCTACGAGTTTATCAGTCTGCAATCACTTGCATGATGTGCAAGACTTTACACCGCATGATGTGACTGAGCGCCTGCGCGCAGCAAAGGAGCAATGCCGACTCAGTGGTGCGCGTTTTACGCCGTTACGGCAGCAGATATACCAGCTGGTACTCGAAGCCAACCAACCCGTCGGCGCGTATAATTTGATCACCCAGTTGCAGCAAATGCGACTAGTCGCACCTGATGGGGCTGATGATGCGTCGGCGCAAAAAACGACAAAAAACGTGGCACCACCCACGGTATATCGCAGCTTGGAGTTTTTACTCGGTGAGGGCTTGATCCATCAACTTACCTCTATCAACGCCTACGTGCCCTGCTGTCATCCTCGCGCTCAGCATACGGCGGCGTTTTTGATCTGCGCGCAGTGTCAGCGGGTACAAGAATGCAGTAGCGTACCGGTACAAGAGATGATGAGCTTTGCTGAAAAAGATGTGGGGTTTGTGGTGGAGCGTAGTGTCATTGAGCTGAGTGGTCGTTGCCAAGCCTGTCAGTAATAACGACGGTTTATTATTTGCTCGTTAATTTATCATCCATCGTTTATCTTACCTTGAGTCCTTGCCCTATGAGCGCGCTTATGTCACCGTCTATATCTACCACTACGACTGATACAACACTTGATCGTAAGAAACTACTGAGCTTGAGTGACATCAGTTTTCATATTGGTCAGCAGCGTCTACTGTCGCATATCGATATCGATATTTCTGTCGATGAAACACTTAGCCTCATTGGGCCCAATGGCGCGGGCAAGTCGACGTTGGTCAAGCTTATTTTAGGCTTGCTTGAGCCGACCAAAGGGCAAATTACCGCTCATCAGCCTCTACAGCTGGGTTATGTCCCGCAGCGCTTTGCCGTGCCGCCAATACTGCCATTACGCGTCTGTGATTTGTTGGCACAAGCGGACAAAAAACGCCTAACGGCCGAGCAGCGGCAATTTATTTTTGACAACTTGTCTTTGACGCATCTGCTGTCACGGCAGATGCTGCATTTGTCAGGTGGTGAAACGCAGCGCGTGTTGTTGGCGCGGGCACTGCTGGACAAACCCAACTTGTTAATTTTAGATGAGCCGATGCAAGGGCTTGATCCTGATACTGAGGTTTGGCTGTATCAGTTTATTGATGAGCTACCATCGTTTTTGCGCTGCGCCATGCTCGTGGTGTCGCATGATTTACATTGGGTGATGAAAGGCAGCCGGCGGGTGATTTGCCTCAACAAGCATATCTGCTGTGAAGGTCAGCCAAGCGAGCTTGCGATTAGTAGTGAGTTTCAAAAGCTGTTTGGTCACCACTATGAGCAACCGTATGTGCATCAGCCGCATGCTTGCGAGCATCATGCTCCCAGCGAATTATAATACATGCACTCAAACACGTTGATGACTGCCTTAAAAACACAGCGTTAATGCAAACTAAAAACTGTTACGGATATCTTTTATGAGCGCTTGGTTAGCCATCATTGCCCCGGCTTGGATTGCAGGTAGTATTTTAGCATTGCTCTCAGCGCCTCTGGGGTGTCTGGTATTGTGGCGGCGCATGGCTTTTTTTACCGATGCACTGGCGCATGGTACGCTGCTTGGCGTTGCTTTGGCAGTGTGGTGGCAATTACCGATGGGCGTTGGGATTGCTATCATTAGTATCGCGGTAGTCCTAGGGCTGGTCCTTATCGATGATGAACGCTTGCCTGTCGATGCGGTACTGGCCGTCGTCGCGGTGTCGCTGCTGTGCTTGGGACTACTGGCATTGACTCAGCTGACCGACCAGCAAGCCAATGTATTGGGGTTTTTGTTCGGTAACTTACTTGAGCTGGATTGGGCTGATCTGCCGCTGCTTGCCACCAGTGTACTGGTGGGTTTAGGACTGCTTATCTATATATGGCCTGCGCAAATCAAGCTGGCCACTCATGAGGCCTTGGCACGGATTCAAGGTATCAATCCTGCGCGCCAGCGGCTATTTTTTATGGGAGTATTGGCAGGGTTTTGTGCCATTGCCTTGCAGGCGGTGGGTAGCCTACTGATCAGTGGCCTTTTGGTACTGCCAGCCTTGAGTGCACGCTTATGGGCATCTTCGCCCAAACAAATGGTTCTCTTGTCTTTACTGATCGCTCAGGTTGGCGTCACGCTGGGCGTGTGGGGCAGTATTTGGCTGGACATTCAGACTGGCCTTTCTATTGTTTTGATATTAGCGATTTTGTTTTTTATTGCGTTGTTTTTTAGCAAATTAAAAACGCTTAAGTTTTGGTCAGCACAGCGCCGGCGCTAGCGTAACCACTGGGTTATAAAAACGCTTAAGTTTTGGTCAGCACAGCGCCGGCGCTAGCGTAACCACTGGGTTATAAACAAATTTTACCTTGATGTTGTCCAACTTTATTTCATTAATATCGCTAGAGCTTTCATTCACTTTATGTTATAAACTTGCTTTAATAGGGCTGGCATCAGCCATGCCAAATCACCATTGTTTATCCATAGTCGTTCTGGCAACTTTGATTGTTTTGAGTCGATGAGGGAGCGCCCCAATGCCAAGCTATCCTGTCAACACGCTTTGCCCACCTGATGAACAGCTCAATATTTTACAAATCACGGATTTGCACCTATCAACGCCTGTCAACAAGGGCACAGACGATGGTAGCGGTGACGCTGTTTTGTGTCAGCACAGCTTTGAGACGGTACTGGCGCAAGCATTAAACGATGATATTCGCTGCGATTTGATTGTGGTGACGGGCGATTTGGTCAACCGAGTAAAACCTGATATTTACGATCATATTTTTGCCGTCCTACAAGCGACTGGTATTCCTTTTGCTTGTATCGCCGGCAACCATGATGTGACCGATGAGCTAGGCTATGATTTGCCGTTTTTTCAGCGTGAGCTGGTGGCCAAACCAGCTGACCCGCGTTTGCTCAGTCGGCATTTGATTGAGTCTGCTCATTGGCAGTTGTTGTTTTTGGACTCATCCATCGCAGGCAAGGTCTCAGGTGAGATCGCGCCAAGTGATATCGATTGGCTATGTCAGCAGCTCGGCCACTGTAGCAAGCCTGCGCTCATTGCCGTCCATCACCATCTGATTCCTGTCGATTCTGACTGGATCGATACCCATATGGCAAAAAACAGCGAGGATTTTTGGCGACAGATGAGTGCGTTTACGCACTTAAAAGCAATCATCAGCGGTCATACTCATCAGGAGCAAGTACGCCACTATCAAGGGGTCACAGTATATAGCACCCCTTCTACCTGCTATCAGTTCAAACCTTTTGCAGATGACTTTGCCTATGATAAACATGCCCAGCCGGGTTACCGTTGGTTGCAATTAGCCAACAATGGAGAGGTTGCAAGCTGGGTCGAAAGACTGGATACTTGACGCCCAGATTTATCGCGGCGAGCGTGATGTCGCCCTGATGTATCGTACTTCTTGCCGATATTGCTGGCTTAGATTGGTGGTGTCTGACTGCATTAAAACACCAACAATGATAAAAACTGCTTCATTATTATGAAAAACAGTGATACAACTTATAAAACCAGATGATGATTAAAATATAAAGATAACCTATAGCCGAGATTAGACAAAATTATAATAGCTAGGATGGCTAACCTGACCACACGCTAAGTATTCATAGTCCGTGTTTTGTTATATTGTTTAGCGACCAGTAGGTCAATTACCCTATTTACACTGAGGTATTTGCATCAAGGTATTTAAATAAAAATATACATAACCATATACTGGGGTACTGATATGTCGCTGTCGTCATATCGAAACAACTTTATTATTAGATCAGCTGTGTTACTTGTGTTACCAAGTGGTAAAACGTTTTATAAAGGGACAACTTATAGCGTTTATAAATTGATAACGTCTTGTCTTTTGATGCGTCGTTTTATTGAATTAATTTGAAAAATTAGGATACCCATATGAGCACCCTGACCACGAATCCGAGTGAAGTGAAGTTTACTCCTTATGTGCCAGCCGAAGGCGAAGAGTATATGTCTGATGCGCAATTGGCGCACTTTAAGGCGATTTTATTGGACTGGAAAAACCAATTGATTGGTGAGGCAGACCGTACCAAGACTTATATTCAAGATGAGTCAAGCGCCATGCCAGACATCAATGATCGCGCCACTCAAGAAGAAGAGTTTGCTTTGGCGCTGCGTACGCGTGACCGTGAGCGTAAGCTCATTCGCAAAATCGACAAATCCATAGCAGAAATCGAAAATGACGACTATGGCTTTTGTGAAACCTGCGGCGTAGAGATTGGCTTGCGTCGTCTCGAAGCGCGTCCAACCGCGACCCAGTGCATCGACTGTAAGACTCTCTCAGAAATCAAAGAGCGCCAAAACCAAGGTGCGTAGGCGCATAGGTATATAAATCCGAGAGATAACAAATCAATAGCGTTATCTCAGCACAAGCGACCATCATGTGGTCGCTTGTTGCGTTTTATAAACATCTTTTGGCCAGCAGATACAGTATTCTATATGACCTAGTCCGTGATAACGGTGTCCCTTAACCCGTCATCGTTTATTTTAACTATCCCATAAACGCCTATGCCCACGACCTCCATACCCACGCCGCCTATCGGCCGCTTTGCCCCTTCCCCAACCGGCGAGCTACATCTTGGTTCACTGACCACCGCCCTTGCCAGCTACTGCCATATAAAATCACTTGGCGGTAAGTGGTTATTGCGTATCGAAGACACGGATACAGAGCGCTGCGATCGGCAGTTTACTGAGCAGATCTTGATCGACCTAGAAGTGCTGGGGTTACACTGGGATGGTGATGTGGTGTATCAATCTGAGCGCATCGATATCTATAATGAGTATCTTGCCTCGACCCTGCGGCCGCTGACCTATGGCTGTCAGTGCTCACGTAAAGACCTAGAGCAATATTGGGCGCAGCAAGCGCAAATCCCTGCCCATACAGATACTGCAACACAGCTGACTGTGCTGCCAAACAGAAAACGCTATCCGCGGCGCTGTGTCACCAAAGCACTAGATAGGCTACAGCACAAGCTACGCATACAGCTACCCGATTATCTCATTGGGTTTCATGATGGTATTCAGGGACAACAGTGGGGCAATCCGCAGCAGACCTTGGGCGATATGGTGGTGCGTCGACAAGACGGCATGATCAATTATATTTTGGCCGCCAGTCTCGATGATGGCTTGCAAGGGGTTACACACATCATGCGCGGCTTGGATATTCTGCCCATGACCACCGCCCAAATCAGCATCATGCAAGCAGCGCGCCTGCCCGCGATTGACCGCTGGTATCATCTGCCGCTGATCTGCAGCCCAAACGGGCAAAAGCTGTCTAAACAAAACCTAGCGCAGCCAATAGACACCCGTGACCCAAGTCAGCTAATCGCGACCGCATTACAGCTTTTGCAGCAGCCAAGTGTCGAGATAGACACACCTGCGCGGATGCTCAAACAGGCGACTGCACAGTGGGACAACGCGCCGCTACACGGCCAGCAGCAGTTAAGCTTGATAAATAAATAATAGACCAACAGCAAAAAGCGCCACTCATAATAGCGACGCTTGTTAATCATCTTGCAAAGACACTAAAGCTCTAGGAATATAGTAACGGTGTTTGGTTTAGGGCTTAATAGTAACGGCACTGACTCTTTTCAATCTCAGGGCTTTCTTTATAGATTTTTAGCAGCAGCGCTACCATCACAAGGCTGATCAGCATAGATGAACCACCATAACTAAAAAATGGCATGGTCAAGCCTTTGGTCGGAATCGCTCCCATATTCATCGCCGCATTAATGATGGTTTGCGCAATAAACACCACACCGATACCAAAAGCGGTATAGCTCATGCGCATCTGCCGACGTTTTAGCGCGTTGTAACTGATGCGCATCGCACTACCGATGATCAGCGCCTCAAGCACCAAGACCATCGTCACCCCAACAAAACCCAGCTCCTCACCTGTGATGGCCAATAAAAAATCGGTATGCGCTTCAGGCAAATGCGAGAGTTTTTGAACACTCTCACCATAGCCCACGCCAGTAAACTGCCCACGACCAAAGGCAATCAAACTGCGCGCCAACTGATAGTCGGTATCTTGCACATCATCGAACGGATCCATAAACGACATCACGCGCACCAAGCGATACTGCGCCGTTGTCACCATCAACACAGCCCCACCGATGGCAGCGGCAGTCAGTGCGACAAAGTGCTTGTAAGGCGCACCTGCGATATAAAAAATCGCAAAAATCGTGCCTAAAATAACGACAAACGAGCCAAAGTCTGGCTGCGAGAGTAGGAGCATGGTAATCAGAACCACCACCAACATAATGCGCAAAAAGCCATCTAAACCATTGCGCACTTCAAACGAGCGGCGTACCACAAAGTCAGAGACAAAGACAATCATTACAAGCTTTGCCAGCTCGGCCACCTGAAAGTTAAAGACCCCTAAATTTAACCAGCGTTTTGAGCCGTTAATCGGAGTACTAAACAAGGTAGCAACGAGCAGCAAGCCAGTAACCCCCAGCAATATGAACTGGGTCTCTGTCTTATAAAGTCGCCGCAAAGATACCCCATAATAAGGGATGGCGGCGATGATAAGTCCAATGGTCATGTAAAGCAGCTGGTTTTTAAAAAAGTACAGCTCGCTCATGCCACGGCTCAGGGCGAATGGGATAGAAGCAGAGGCTACCATCAACAAGCTGAGCACCAGCATACAGCCAACGCTCGCTATCAAAACAGCACGCGCTGACGGCATCGATAAAATACCATCAGCGCCAGTGGCTGTCTTTGGTTGGGACGAAGAACGAAAAAGAGAAGAGAGCGCCATAATTTTATATACACTAACGAACGAAAAACACGGCGTCTATACAACGCCACCGTTTAAAAAACACATACCAACAAACAAACCTAAGGCTAAGATAAACAACGACTGATCATCATCGACCATCGGCACGATTAACCATTACTCAAGCAATGACACAGTCATCTCTTCGCTTGATTGGTAGGCTGGTTATAAAAGACAGTAGCAGCAATCTATAAGCAAAACAATCATTTATCAAAAAACACCTGTGCGCCTTGCCCATCCACCAGCTGCCGGCATAGAATGCCAGATAGCCACTCATACCACTAAGGTGTTGCCGTCTCTGCCGACTCGTTTGCTAATTGATGGACCAATCGACCAAAATGCTCACCGCGCGCGGCATAGCCGCTGTATTGATCAAAGCTGGCACACGCAGGCGACAACAGCACAGCCTGTACTTGCGAGAGACTGCTTGAGGTCACTTGCAAGATGGTGGTAAAGGCGTTTTCTAGCGTTTGGCACTGATGTAGCGTTACGTCATGACTGATCTTAGCCGCGCGCAAATGCTGCTCTATCAGCGGTGCATCTTCGCCAATAAACAAAACTTGGCTGACGTACTGATTGATAAAAGGCGTCAGCTCACCAAACGCCTGCCCCTTGCCCTGCCCGCCTAATACCAGCAGCAGCTTGCCATCTTTTGGCGCATAGACAGCGCCAAGCCCTTCGATGGCTGCTATGGTCGAGCCGATATTGGTGCCTTTTGAGTCATTAAAATAATCGATACCAGCCACGCTTGCCACGTATTCACAGCGATGTTCAAGACCTGTGAACCGCTGCAAAGTCGTCAGCATACTCGCCAGCGGCAACCCCGCCAGCTCGCCTAATGCCAGCGCCGCTTGCGCGTTGAGCAAATTATGCCGACCTTTAATCAACAGTTTGTCTGCCGACAGTAGTTTTTGTGTACCACGCGCCAAATAAATCTGCCCATCGGAATCGACAATCAGTCCATATTGGTCTTTGTCAGGCGCATGAATGCCTGTACTGATTCTGGGTAAGTTATCAGCCACCAGTGGTCGCGTCAACGCATCTTCGCGGTTGATGACCACTGACTTAGCGCCTTGAAAAATACGATGTTTGGCTTGATGGTAGCCGAGCATATCGCCATGACGATCGAGATGATCAGGCGACATATTGAGCACAGTTGCCACTTGCGCACCCAGATTGCTGACCGTCTCTAACTGAAAGCTCGACAATTCAAGTACAGCCAGCGCCATCTCGCTATTTTCTAGTAGCGTCAGCGCCGGTACGCCGATATTGCCACCGACACCGACATTGACGCCCGCATCTGCCGCCATCTGACCAACCAAGGTGGTTACCGTGCTTTTGGCATTAGAGCCAGTAATTGCGACGATAGGGACACGGCAAGCGTCACAAAACAATTGAATGTCGCTGACCACTGGGATATGGGCTTGACGCGCCGCCGCCACCGCAGGCGTGCTAAGGGCGATGCCTGGGCTAATAATGATACGCGCCGCTTGCTGCAATAGCTCGGCGTCAATCGCGCCAAACTGACGCGTCGTCACGGCTTCTGGCAACTTCACTGCCAACGCTGGCGCCGCTTGCGCATCGGTGACAGCGACCTGATAGCCTTGCTTGACCAAATAATGCGCCACCGACAGCCCCGACTGCCCCAAACCGACCACGACTTGTAACCCACTGCCTTTATGAAGTAAGGCTTCTGTTGTAGTACTGGTGGTCATATCTATTCCTTCTATTAAAATTAAACAAGCAAACGACGGGTAATATGGCTAAGATACAGGATAAGACGAATAAAAGAGGCTCTATATAGTGGCTGAAGCGGCTGGCATGGCATTAGCGATGCTGCTGTATCAAGCGTTAAGCGCTACCGTCAAGATAACAATCATGATAACGGTATCGTTCAGATTTCGGTACTGATTTTTTATGACTTTATGCTATTATGCGCCTGTTTTTATATTCAGGGTCTAATGCTATAATAGCCGCCCTGATCTGTCAGCACAGGTTTTTTGCTAAGTCTTACTCTAAGTCTTGAGCTTGGCATTTTAGTGTAGCATGTTGTTAGCGTTTGCCTGCTATTTGCCCCTCAGTCATTTTTGATTTGCGGTGACTTAGGCTACCTTGCTATCAAAATCAAACTACTGTGCTTGTTGGACAGCGTTTTATCACCTTCTATTGCAGCATCTCATTGCTGACTCTATACGTTATTGTAGGTGCTATTTTATATACACTACTTTAAGCACCCATTTTAAATACTATTTTTTAGGCAATCTGATAGGATTTATCATCATAGTTGTTATTGGTGAGTGTATTTGCGATACCCATCAATAAGTCCATCGATGTGTTGATGATTGACCTCTGATAATTCAATACCACAACATGACAAGGCGCATGTTGTGGTAAAAAAAAGATGAACCGCTATTTTATAGCGACGCGATCATTTTATGGATGATTACTTTTTTTGCCTCTAACCCTATGCAGTTTACTTATGACATCTTTTATTGATAACTTACGTGACGAGTGGTTTTCCAATGTTCGTGGTGATGTGTTATCAGGTCTGGTCGTTGCCCTCGCCTTAATCCCTGAAGCCATTGCCTTTTCTATCATCGCTGGGGTCGATCCAAAGGTCGGCTTGTATGCCTCGTTTTGTATCGCGGTGGTGATCAGTTTTGTCGGTGGTCGTCCAGGTATGATTTCGGCGGCGACAGGCGCGATGGCACTGGTGATGGTCGACTTGGTCGCTGAGCATGGCTTACAGTATCTACTGGCCGCGACTTTACTGTGCGGCGGCATTCAGATTGTGATGGGTATTTTAAAGCTGGGTAATTTGATGCGCTTTGTCTCGCGCTCGGTGGTGATTGGCTTTGTCAACGCCTTGGCGATACTCATCTTTGCCGCCCAGCTCCCTGAGCTAAACCCAATGACTGAGCGCGTCGGGATGACGGTCTACCTCATGACCGCAGCGGGCCTTGCGATTATTTACTTGTTTCCGCTGATTCCAAAAATCGGACGGGTGATCCCATCGCCGCTTATCTGTATCGTGGGTCTGACAGCGGTGGCGATTTATATGAACCTTGATATTCGTAACGTCGGCAGCATGGGTGATCTGCCAGATTCGCTGCCGATATTTTTGTTGCCAGATATCCCTCTAAACCTCAATACTTTACTGATCATCGCGCCTTACTCTATCGCGCTTGCCATCGTAGGTTTGCTAGAGTCTATGATGACGGCGACCATCGTGGATGAGTTGACAGATACGCCAAGTGATAAAAACAAAGAATGCCGTGGTCAAGGGATGGCCAACGTGGTGTCAGGGTTTTTTGGCGGTATGGCCGGCTGTGCGATGATTGGTCAGTCGATGATCAACGTCAAATCTGGCGGTCGGACGCGCTTGTCGACCTTGATTGCCGGTGTGGTGCTGCTCATCTTAGTGGTATTTTTGAGCGACTGGGTCAGTCAAATCCCAATGGCCGCACTGGTGGCGGTGATGATTATGGTGTCGATTGGCACTTTTAATTGGCAGTCTATTCGTGAGTTTAAAACGCATCCGATGTCATTTAACATCGTCATGCTAGCCACGGTCGTGACCACAGTATTTACGCATAATCTGGCGTACGGTGTCGGCGTCGGTGTCCTGCTCTCTGCCTTGGCCTTTGCCAATAAGATTGGTCAATTCTTAACCATCTTTAGTGAGTACGATGAGCGTAGCAACACGCGTTATTACTATGTGCAAGGGCAGGTGTTTTTTGCCTCGACCACGCAGTTTTTGCACAGTTTTGATACCAAAGAAGCCGTAGATAGTATCGAGATTGACGTCAGCCAAGCGCACTTTTGGGACGTCAGCGCCGTGGACACTTTGGACAAGCTGGTCATGCGCTTGCAACGAGAAGGCATTGATGTCAAAGTGGTGGGACTCAATAATGCAAGCCGAACCCTGATTGACCGTTTTTCTATCCACGATCGCCGAGACATTGGCTTGCTGGATTAATGCATTACCAGTAGATAATTGAATATATAGTTTAATAAACAGCTGCGTTGGCTGAGAGAGTTGGGTATCAGTCACATTGCCCAGCTTTTCGCCAAGCAGCTGTCTTTTTATTGTCGGAATGATGTGGTGGTCTTATGAGTAATTTAAAACCAGATAGTGTGATTGCCTGCTTGGACTGTCCTGATCACGTGCAAGCCGTGTTGAAAGCCAGTATGTGGGCAGCGACTCGCCTGCAAGTGCCTATCGGCCTCTTGCACTCGGTGCCAAGCTTGCAACAAAAAGCCGCGGTAAACTACTCTGGCTGCCTAAATATCGACGACGAAAATACCTTGCTTGAGCAATTTACCAATAAAGAACACCTAAGCAACTGTGAATTAAAAGCCCAAGGCAAGCTGCTGTTGCATCAAGCCACAACCTACTGCGAGCAGCAAAGACAAAAACTAAAAACCTATACGTTGCATCGGCACGAAAACCTCAGTGAAAGTATCGATTATGTCGATGACGAAGCGCAATTGATCGTCATCGGTCATCATGTCACTTGCAAATCGACTTTGAGCCGACTCATCAGAGTCAGTCTTTGCCCCATTTTGGTGACTCATGCACCATTTTTGCCCCCTACAACGGCACTATTTGCCTTCGACAACAGTCCCACTTGTCATAAAATGCTTAATTGGCTCTGTAAAACGCCACTTATTCGCGCCCTAACCGTCCACATCGTGATGGTGGGCAAAGAAAACTCTGAAAACTGCGATGCGCTGCGCGAAGCTTACGCGCGCCTCAAGCAAGCGGGCATCAAGTCGAAAAAGGCGTTACTCGATTGCCGCGACGTGACAGCAGCCCTCAATTATTATCAAACCGAAAACGACATTGGCCTATTGATGTCAGGGGCGTTTGGGCAGTCGCGCTTACGTGAGCTATTGCAAGGCAGCGATACGGAAAAATTACTGGTCAGCACCCAAACCCCTTATCTGCTTTTTCCTAAAGCATAAGAGCTATCCCAAAGGCTATACGCCACACCGTCTGCCGCCTGATTACTTTTCTTACCGGCGCTGAGTAATGTGTTTATGCTCGGCGCGTTTTTTGACCTCATCCCTTATATAGTGATGATAGGTATCCCTTTTCGTTTTTATCACTTATAAAAACCGCTTAGCAAATCGTCACATGAAATAAATCGATAGCCTCCCCAAGCGCCTAGAAAGTTGGTTATAATAAAGTTTTCATAGGCTTAACGCCAAAGGTTGATTGATGCGGTATGACGCATGACGATGAGTATAATCGCGGCGTTATAAAGCGTGATGTGTGTCATGATACTGGTGATTTTTGTACCAATAAGCCCACTCCTACTTACCCCCTTGAGTAGGTTTGGCACAGTTCTTGAATGACCTATATCAAGCATGACTACGATGAGACGCACCACAACTTCTCTCAACCTGCGGCATCACACAAATAAGGAATTTTTTATGAAGCTAATCACTGCGATCTTAAAACCGTTTAAGCTCGATGATGTGCGTGAAGCGCTTTCTGACATCGGTGTCAAAGGCGTTACTGTCACTGAAGTTAAAGGGTTCGGTCGCCAAAAAGGCCACACAGAGCTCTATCGCGGCGCAGAATACGTGGTGGACTTTTTACCTAAAGTAAAAGTCGAAGTGGCTGTTATTGACGAAATGGTCGAGCCTGCTATCGAAGCCATCACTCGCATCGCGAGCACAGGTAAGATCGGTGACGGCAAAATCTTTGTCACAGCACTCGAGCAAGTCATTCGTATTCGTACGGGCGAGACGGGTCCTGACGCTATCTAAAGCGCACGACCTACTTACAAACGCTGATTTGTAAGTCCTATACCTAACGCTCTATATTGCATCAATTCAAGGGGGAATTAACATGCAAAACCAAATCTTTGAGCTTCAGTACGCACTTGATACGTTCTATTTTTTAATGTGTGGCGCGCTCGTCATGTGGATGGCAGCGGGTTTTACCATGCTAGAAGCAGGGCTGGTCCGCTCCAAAAACACTGTTGAGATTTTAACCAAAAACGTCGCTCTATTCGCTACCGCCTGTACCATGTATATGATTTGCGGTTATGCCATTATGTATGGTGGCGATCTGTTCTTGAGCGGAATTGCAGGCGGCGATACCTTAGTAGAAGACGCACTAGCAGCCTCTAGCGAAAACGGCTTTGGCGGTGACTCTGTCTACTCTGCAGCCTCTGACTTTTTCTTTCAAGTAGTGTTTGTGGCGACCTGTATGTCTATCGTCTCAGGCGCGGTGGCTGAGCGTATGAAGCTATGGTCGTTTTTGTTGTTTGCAGTAGTCATGACAGGGCTGATTTATCCATTAGAAGGCAGCTGGACATGGGGCGGCAACGATGTGTTTGGTTTATATAACCTTGGCGACTTGGGGTTCTCTGATTTTGCTGGCTCAGGTATTGTGCATATGGCAGGAGCGGCGGCGGCATTGGCAGGCGTACTACTACTAGGTGCGCGCAAAGGCAAGTACGGACCAAAAGGTGAAATACGGGCGATACCGGGGGCCAACCTGCCACTGGCCGCCCTTGGGACTTTGATACTGTGGATGGGCTGGTTTGGGTTTAATGGCGGCTCCGTCCTCAAGCTGGGCGACATCGCCAGTGCCAACTCTGTGGCCATGGTGTTTTTGAACACCAACGCCGCAGCCGCAGGCGGCGCTATCGGAGCATTGCTGCTGGCACGTTTGATCTTTGGTAAAGCGGATCTGACCATGCTCTTAAACGGTGCACTCGCGGGGCTGGTCGCCATCACTGCTGAGCCATCGACCCCTTCTGCCTTACAAGCCACGCTCTTTGGGCTGATCGCTGGGGTTATCGTGGTCTTGTCTATCTTGGCACTCGATAAACTAAAAATAGATGACCCAGTGGGCGCAATCTCAGTACACGGTGTTGTGGGTCTGTTTGGCTTACTTATCGTACCTATTACCAATCCTGCGGCGACTTTTTTGGGTCAAATCGCAGGCGCGGCGACGATCTTTGTCTGGGTGTTTGTCACAAGCCTAATCGTTTGGTCACTAATCAAGCTAATCATAGGTCTGCGTATCTCTGAAGAGGATGAATACGAAGGCGCAGACCGCGCAGAGTGCGGCATGGAAGCGTATCCTGAGTTTGTGATATAAAGCACAACCTAGCGTTTCTTACTCTAATGTACTTTCACTTACTGTATTAAAGAGATGCCCCATCAAAAATCCCGCCAGACCTATCGGTTTGGCGGGGGGGGATTTTTATGTTCTAACGCTTAATATAACGCGTGTGGTTTATTTCTTTTTCCACTCTTGGCTACGTGAGAATGGACCGATATAGCCTCTTAGCTTTAGAGTGTTGCCATTTAAACTGGCTGTCATACGATAGTCTTTACCCTTTTCTGGATCAGTGATCGTCCCACCGCTATATTTACCACCACCGTCAGCTTTTAGGCCTTTGATGACAGTCATGCCGACGTGTTTTTTGCCTTTGGCGGAGTTCGTTGCAATGAGCTTACCTGTCAACACCCCGTTAGACTCGGTGATTTTTACCGTGCCTTTTGGCTTACCTTCGTCATACGTCTGCCATGTTGTATTGTGTAATGGATCAGCGGCAAACGCCATGGTCGCCATACTGATACCGGCTGCTGCTAAAGCGGTTTTTGTAAATAGTTTCATAGAGTGACTCCCTTCATACAATGATTAATCAAACAATGATTGCTCGAAACGTGATGTTTCTGCTGTTCTATGCTCATCCTTTGCTAGAATCTTTTATATAAGCGCTGCGACTTTACTCATCAACACTGCACATCATGAGTTAGCATGTGCCGTTTGATAGTCGTTATCGCGATTGCTCACAAGCTTTTGTTCAAAGATTTGAGCGACATAAGCGATGTCTTGACCCATTATAAGCAATTTTATCTGTTTGCCTAGTAATTTTTTTGTACTTTATTATTTCTATAAAACCAAAACCATATCAAAGAGTTACAGGAAAGGGTTGTCGATATCCTTGTCCGATTGGTCATCATTTTCTTTTGACTTTGCCTCGTTATTACTATAAGGAAAACCATCATCAAAAGCTTGCATAATTTTGGTTGTCAGCTCGTGTAGCTGCTGAGCCTGATGATGTCCTGCTGCATCGAATGTCACATCGATATCGCCATAAATCGTGATTTTGTCCTGCTGATTTTCGATGACCAGCTCTCCAATTTGCATGCTTTGGTGGTTATTGGCAAAGGGTTCAATCATTTTATCATCCTTTTTATAGTAATTCAGTCATGCATATCAGCACATTCAGATGTCGCTAAAAGCATATTATGCCTGTAATTGAGTCAGTAGCCACTCAATAATCGCCCAAACAAACAGCAGCCATGTCGGCTCCTCTACTGGCTGATCAGGCAAGTCGGCACTCTCACCTGCCTTTAGTGGCAGCGCAAACGCTTGCGCTTTGGTCTGGCGATCGAGCACTGGCAAGACATCAATGCCGACTTTAGCCGTTAGCTCATCTAGACTAATAACCTCTATGCGCTCTGACTCATCATTGGGCGCGTAATACACCCCTGCTTGATTGGTCGCTGGAATATAGACGGCCTTGAAAAAATGACTCGGTACCAATACGCGCTCGGCAAGCTGTTTAGTTTTTTTGCCCGTAAAAGCAACCCCGGTTACGGTATAGACTTCGCCGTATTGCTGCGTCAGATAGCGCGTCGCCGACTCGATGTTGCGCCAAATGTAGCGATTATTGCGCGGTGACTGCGGGGCGATATTAGCCAGACTGAAGCTGTCGTATTGCTGCGAGCGCGTGGCCATATCGGCATTGGGCGCTAGATGCCCACGATCATAGCCTGAACCTGAATAATCAGACAACGAGGCGCGCATAGACTTAGGTAGACGGCTCTCCTCATGAAAGCTGTCTTCGCGGTCGATAGTTTTTGCTTGCTGCAAGCGGCGGCGGTCTAGATGCTCAGCTGACCACAATGGTGTCCGTGACACGCCCGAGTACATAACGGCAAACCCGTCCATACACAGCGCTTGAGTCTTCTTATCAAGCTTGGTATTGGTAAACTCTGGATAAACCCCGCCATAAAAAGATTGACTACACTGAGTAAGATCATCTGCCTGCGCTGATGATAGCCCTACGACGATAGCAAATACCACCATTATGCTGTTGTTCAAAATACCTTGATACCCACCAACTCTTATCATGCAACTCTCAATCGTCTATACTTGTTGTTTCATATGCGTATCCTAGCAGGCGTCCATCAATAAAGAAAGATAAGGCGTAAGTCGTGACTTTTTAAATGGTATCCGCTATACTTAGCCAGTCAAAAATCAGTATCGTGCAAATGCGGTCTGTCTAAACGGTGAAGTGGGTGAGTGGCTGAAACCGCACGCCTGGAAAGTGTGTATACGTTCATAGCGTATCGAGGGTTCGAATCCCTCCTTCACCGCCAATCTTATAAAATCTTAGTTTTCCTAGCTTGTCCTAAACTATCCTATATACATCTTAAACTCTTTATAAATAACGCGTCTAGCGTTTTTTTTATGTCTACTATTTTCCCAACCCCACCCACCTATCACGTCGCTTGTGTTGGTCTATAACTTCATTCGTCTGCAAATTGAAAATACACTTACCGCAATACGCAATATATGCTCTAGATACTACCTTCTTATTTTCACCACTACGTAATACCCTTTCATGACTTTGCTAAAGCTCACTTTTTTAAAAAAATTCTGAACATACATAATCTAACCTGCTATATCTAACATTAAGTCAAATTAAAACATAGTCGAATAGCGGGTTTATATTCCGATATTAATGGCGCTAATTCCTTTGTTCGACCGCAATTTGTCTCATTTTTATCACCGTTTTTGACATGCAGACACGTCCTAATGACTTTACCAATCAATACGGTCAAAGTTTTACAGTACGTTATAATTAGTCAATACTGTGCGATACATCAATAAAAACAATAACACTGGATTGCCTTATGCTGTTAGACATCCTGCTCACCATCCACTTTCTCTGACTGGTGCTCATCTCTTTACGAGTATTGTCGCGCCATGTTTCCACCGCCAATAAAGGCGATTTTACTTTCTTGAATAGACACTTTTGACTCCTAAAACTCGGTAACAATAGTGACGCCTGTCGCGCTGGCAGTATCCATCGTGGTAAGTGCTTCAATGGATTGTTCTAGGCTGATCGTGCGACCTAAAAGCTTCTGTGGTGTTAGCTTTCCTGACAGCATCATGCTTAACATGGCGTCGTAACGGTAGGCTTGCATGCCATGGCTGCCGATGATTTCAAGTTCGTCAGCAATGACCTTCGCCATGGGCATTGGCGGCGCCGCATGGTCTGCGAGCAGTAGGCCGACTTGAATGTGTTTGCCCAACTTACGCAAGCTTTTGACAGAGTTAAAAGCGGTAATGGAATGGCCTAATGCGTCTAATGAAACGTGAGCACCGCCTTTAGTGATTTCGACCACTGCTTCTGCGACATCAGCTACTTGATTTGCGTTTATGGTGGCTACTGCGCCTAATGACTTCGCTAATTCCAGCTTGCCTTGGTCAATATCAATCGCGATGACGTTAGCGCCCAGTGATTGCGCAATCATGACAGCCGATAAGCCGACACCACCATAACCGTGGACCGCTACCCATTGACCAGCAGAGACTTTACCTTGATCGACCACAGCACGGAATGAGGTAGCAAAACGGCAGCCTAGGCTCGCTGCTGTGGTGAACTCTAAGTCTTCAGGCATAGCGACAAGGTTCACATCTGCCTGATCCACCGTGGTGTATTCAGCAAAGGAGCCCCAGTGGGTGAAGCCTGGTTGTGTTTGGTTGCCACAAACTTGATGATTGCCAGAGTTGCATTCTGGGCAGCCGCCACAAGCGTTGATAAAGGGAACGGTGACACGATCACCGACTTTAAAGCGCGTCACGTCTTTACCGACTTCTGCGATGACGCCAGCGAACTCATGGCCTGGTACGTGAGGCAATACCACGTCTGTATCGTGCCCCTGCCAACAATGCCAATCGCTTCGGCAGACACCAGTTGCTTCCACTTTAATCACAACACCATGGGATTTAGGCGTCGGATCTGCGACGTTCTCAATGGTTGGTAAAGACGAAAATTGCTCAATTACAACGGCTTTCATGGCGCTCCTCTTAATCTGTTGGCTTGGTATCAATCACAGCTTCCAGTTTACGAAAATGATGAGGAATTACCTTGCTATTTAAATCATACATGCCATGATAATTAGAGGATTCTTTCGAGTTTAACGTTATTTTTGTAAGGTTGTTGCTTATTATGACGATAGATAAAACCGATATTCAACTTTTGGCTCTGTTACAAAAAAATGGCCGTATCTCTAATGTAAAGTTGGCCGAAGCATTGTCTTTAAGTGAAACGCCTTGTTGGCGACGCTTAAAAAAACTCGAAGAAGAGAAGGTAATCAGCAGTTATCAGGCGAATATTGATCGCCGTAAGGTCGGGTTTGGGGTCATGGCATTTGTCCAAATCTCTTGCACCAGCCATGATGAAGAAAGTACTTTATTGTTTGAGCGCATCATTGAAGAGTCGGAAAACGTGCAAGCTTGTCACAACACGACAGGAGAGGCGGATTTTATGTTGCAGGTAGTTGCAAAAGATCTAGACGACTACAGTGCTTTTGTCGAAAATACCTTGCGCAAATTGCCTGGTATATCTGCTATTCGCTCAAATATTTCTTTAAGAGAAGTGAAGTCTTCCACACGATTGCCTTTGGCGTAGTCAGGCCTATTTGATATAGCGCATTGCTGATAAGAACTTGAGTAAAACTAAGGTCGCGCTGCCATCCATAGTGCCGTACCATTCGATACTCAAAAGATTGCTAAAATGATTAAAAACCCTCTTATCAGCCAGTTGTAAAGCCTAGCGAAATACGTGGAGCGAAATAAATATTGCCAATATAAGAGGTCGCATTGTTTAAATCGTGGACAGCCATGACCATCCTGCCTCTAATATTGAGTTGAGGACACGCTCTCATATCGACTCTGTTAATAAGGATGCAGGCAGGCTCATTTCATCTACAGATTGCACTATGTACCCGTATGCTTTTGCAAAACATACACCACAAACTTGGCCTCTGTATTAAATGGCTCATGCTCACTAAGCTCCAGTAACGTTTGGCGTTTTTCTGCGCGGGCGCGATAAGCATACGGGGTCATGGTCATCAAATCTGCCAAATCATTTGCCGCTAATGACAGCTCGGTACTGACATGATGCGTCGCAAGCAGGGTAAAGTGCGGGGCTAATTCGTGCAAAAACTTATCAGAATCATGCTCGCGCACACTATCAAACAACGCCTCACGCATCGATGCAAGATGCTGACTATCGGGTTTGGCAATGATGAGATAGCCTGTGTCACACAATACTTTGGCAAAGGCCTCAGGCAAGATAGGACTAAAAATGCTACTGATACCCGTCACACTACGGGCGCGTAGCGGCAGATGGGCGGCGCTGGTCACTAGTGGATATACCACCGTCTGAGTCGCGCCCTCTTTGGGCTGCTGATACCACAGCTGCCCTGCCGCTTTGCTTGCTTTGGCGAGAGTAGAGACGGCAGGCTTGCTGATGTCAGCCGCTAGCAGCGATGCTATACCGTCTATCTGCGCCATTGCTTGGGTATAATAGCCCTCACCGCAACCGACATCCAGCCAATTTGCGGCAGTATCACTCTGCCCGAGTAGCTGCCTCATTTGCTGCTCAAGCAAAGCCTGTAATGGCTGATAATGTCCTGCGGCCAAAAACCGCTGCCGCGCTTCGATAGAGGCTTGACTGTCTCCTGGCGTTTTGGACTTTTTTTGTTGTACTGGTAATAAATTGACATAGCCTTGACGCGCCACATCAAAAGGGTGCTTGGTCTGCTTTGGATGCAAGCTGCCATCACAGCGCCAAGTATCGGCTGCAGGCTGCATGGGTGACTGGCAAAGGGGACAAATAAATAACGACACAGGTTTCTCAAAATCAGTCAAGTATGGCCGTCATTTTAGCAAAGTTTGCTTCAGCTGCGGCATAAAACCCTCACTTAACAATAAGAGACAGAACCAAAAAAGCCACCTCAAACACGATGAGGTGGCTTTTACAGAGCGCTGAACCAAAAGACTCAGTTTGCTAAAACACCAGCTAGTTAAAGCACCAGTTTTTTGAAAAATCAGCTTGTTAAAACATCAGCTTGTTAAAAAATAGTTAGCGCAGTTTTAGCGTCATTAGCCCTAAGATTACAAGGATAATGGCAATAATCCAAAAGCGTGCCACCACTTGTGTTTCTTTCCAGCCAATCTCTTCAAAATGATGATGCAGTGGCGCCATACGAAAGACGCGTTTTTTGCGCAGCTTATATGAGCCAACCTGTAGCATCACCGACAGTGCTTCTGCGACAAACAAGCCACCCATAATGGCAAAGGCAATCTCTTGACGAGTCATGACCGCGATGGTACCGAGCATCGCGCCCAGTGCCAATGCTCCGACATCACCCATAAATACTTGGGCTGGATGGGCGTTAAACCACAAAAAGCCCAAGCCTGCCCCAATCATCGAACCACAGACAATGATGACCTCAGAGTTATAAGCGATATAAGGCACATGCAAGTAGTCAGCAAAACGCACATCACCTGAGACATAAGCCATCGCGCCCAAACCTGCCGCCACCAGTACCACCGGCAAGATGGCCAAACCATCCAAACCATCGGTTAAGTTAACCGCATTGGACGCGCCATTAATCACAAAATAGGTAAAGATAATAAACCCAATACCAAAAGGTAGCGCGGAGAAAGGAATGATCCAGTTTTTAAAGACGGGCAGTAGTAAATCCTGCATCTCGCGGGTGGTGGCGATATCTGGCTGCAGCGTGGCGATATAGTACAGCGACACCCCAACAAATAACGCGCCCATTGACAGCCAAAAGTACTTTTTGCGAGCGATTAGGCCTTTGGGGTCTTTATACTTAATCTTTAGCCAGTCATCAGCCCAGCCAACCGCGCCAAACACCACCATCACGACCAGCAAGATCCACACATAAGGATTGTCTAAGCGCGCCCATAGCAAGGTCGACACCCCGATAGCACTGAGTATCAAGACGCCGCCCATGGTCGGTGTGCCCGTCTTGGCCAAATGCGACTGCGGTCCATCATTACGGATGGCCTGCCCATATTTGAGCGTACGCAAGTGGCGAATGACGCGACCACCAAACATCATGCTAAAGACTAAAGCGGTAATGACCGCCAATAACGCGCGTAGCGTCAATGAAGAAACCGCAGAAAACGGTGTATAATACTGGCCAAGCCAGCCAAACAACCAAACTAACACCGCCTACTCCTCGACTAGCGCATTGATAAGGGTTTCCATTTGCATAGCACGTGAGCCTTTGAACAGCACGGTACAAGGCTTAGCCTGCTGCGCTTGCAAATACGGCTGTAAATATGCCAATAGGCTGTCTTTATCCGCAAACGCATGCGCACTGATATCAGAGATTTCTTGCGCACCTGCTACGGTATACGGCGCATACTCACCGACGCACAGCAGCACGTTGATACCAGTGGTGGCAATGGTACGACCCAAGCTTTGATGCTCGCTCACTGCCGCGTCACCCAGCTCAGCGATATCGCCTAACACCATCACTTGCGTGCCTGTTTGCGCCGCCAGCACCTTAGCCGCTGCACGCACGGAATGCGGATTGGCATTATATGTATCATCGATCAGGCGATGCATCCCCAGTATCTGGCTATTGAGACGACCTTTGGCGGGACGGGCGTTTTCTAAACCAATCACGATATCACTGACATCGATGTTTAGCGCATACGCACAAGCGGCCGCCGCTAAGGCGTTATTGACATTATGCTCGCCCGCCAATGGTAGGTTGATGTCATGGACTTGATTGCCAATGTGCAGCTTGAACTCACTACGCTCAGGCTCGACATCCAAGTGACTGGCACTGACATCGGTATTGCCAAAACCAATCACATGCGAGGTATGTTTTTCGGCGATACGGCGCAGTTGATTGGTAAAGTCGTCTTTGTCAGGGACAATAGCAAACTGAGTATCGGTTAATGTATGGTAAATCTCCGACTTGGTTTGACAGATGCCTTCACGGCTACCAAACTCACCCAAATGCGCGGTACCAATATTGAGGATACAAGCCACATCCGGTTGGACGATTTCTGTCGTGTAAGCAATCTCGCCGATATGGTTGGCGCCCAGCTCTAAGATGGCATAGCGATGATGATCGGACAACTCGAGCAACATCATCGGTACACCCAAATCGTTGTTTAGGTTGCCACGGGTGATCAGAGTCGGTGCTAGACGACCAAAGATACTACCAAGCATCTCTTTGCAGGTGGTTTTCCCGCTTGAGCCGGTGATAGCAATCACAGTCAAATCTTGATGCTGCTGGCGACGATAAGCGGCCAGCCGCCCCAAAGCCAGACGCGTATCACTCACGACCAACTGCGGGATGCTCGTCGAGATGGGACGTGAGACGATAGCGGCGACAGCACCTTGGGCAGCGGCTTGATTGATATAGTCATGACCATCAAAATTGGCACCGCTTAGCGCCAAAAAGATATCGCCGCTCTTTATCGTGCGGGTATCGGTGGCGATACGGTTGCTGGTGACCGCGTTGTTGGCAAGCTCAGTTTGTCCTGCATTGCTTTGTCCTGCTGCTAGCTGCCAATGCCCATTCAGCGAGGCTGTCGCAGCGAGCAGATTATCTACCTGCCAGACATAGAGACCTTGCGACTGAATGGTATTGTCGTTGTCGGCTGTCATAGTGATTACCTTGTATGATGACTACTTAATTTTTATAAATACTGTTTGTTACGCTTAACATGATTTTATGAGCGCGCTTAAATAATGACGCAAACCTCAACCATCATGACCCTGCAGACCTATCGCCTATCTGCGCCCAGCCTTTTGTAAGGCTTGTTGCAAGACCACACTGTCATCAAAATCATAACGGACATGATTGATCTCTTGATAGGTCTCATGACCTTTGCCAGCGATGACGACGATATCATTAGGCGCTGCTTGCATGACAGCATACTCAATCGCCGCTTGCCGTGCAGGCTCGATATGGGTGCGCTGATACTGCGCGGTGCTCATGCCCGCTTGCATATCTTGCAAGATGGCCTCTGGGTCTTCGGTGCGCGGATTATCTGCGGTCAATATAACCCTGTCCGCGCCCGCCAGTCCTGCCTGCGCCATCAGCGGACGCTTGCCCGCGTCACGGTCTCCGCCGCAGCCAAACACCGCCCACAGCTGTCCCTCACAGTGGGTGCGCAAACTGGCCAGCACCTGACTGAGCGCATCAGGGGTATGCGCATAATCAACGATAAAGCAGCTATCACGCGATGCGACGCGCTGCATACGTCCTACCGCGCCTTGTAACTGCGGGACGATCTTGGCGATACGCTCAAGACTCATGCCCAATGCAGTAGCAGCGGCAATGGCAGCCAGCAAATTGGCGACATTAAAACGCCCGAGCAAAGGACTAACGATATTTATGCAACGGCTCTCTTTATGGCCAGTGTCTGTATCACCAGTACCTTTATCAGCGGTATACCCACCAGCGATGTCTGTCTGCAGTGTAATTTTTACCCCTTCTAAGCTTGGGGCAATATCGGTGGCAACAAAAGTCGCAGGCTTTGAGGCATCTAGACTATACGTCCATACCGTCAAACCACTGGCATGCGCCATATCTAGCATGACCTGCGCGTACTCATCATCGATATTAATGATGGCGTGCGTCAAGGAAGGAAAATGCGTTTTGTCAAAGAGCCTAGCTTTTGCCGCGGCATACGCTGCCATATCGGCATGATAATCTAAATGATCGCGGCTTAAGTTGGTATAAATCGCAACAGATATCGGTACGCCTTGTAGACGCTGCTGATCAAGGCCGTGCGAGCTGGCTTCTAACGCCAATATTTCTGCCTTCTCAAGCGCCATTTGATACACAAACTGCTGCACCGCAAGAGCGTCGCCCGTTGTATGGCTAGCCTGTACCAAGGCACCCAGTCGACCGTTACCCGCGGTCCCCATCACAGCGCTGCTCATGCCAGTCAGCTGCGTTAACTGTGCCACCAGCTGGCTGATGGTGGTTTTGCCATTGGTGCCTGTCACTGCCACCACCGTGGGTAACCGGCTAGGTTGCTGGTACTGTAAGCGCGCCTGAATGAGACTGCCCAAAAAATCACGAATATGCGGCACGTATATCAAAGGACAAGACAATACATCTGCTGGCGACTGTCCATCATCAAACAAATCGCTTGGGTCAATCTCCGAGAGAATAAAGGCCGCCTTTGACGAAGCTTGTAGCAGATAGTCGCGGCTTTTTTGACAGTGGCCTGTCTGGCTTTTTAGGAGGACAAACACATCGTGTGCCGCAACGTGGCGGCTATCTAACCGAAACTGTGCAAATGGTATATGCGCGACCGACACGTCCTCACTAATATTATCCGCAGCAGCGAGCAGCGCGGTGAGCGATGACTGTAGCAAAGAATGCTGACGATCGCCGCTCTCTAAAAGCTGCTGCAAGGTAACCGAGTGGGTACTGGGCGATGAGGTAAGCGTGGTCATGGGCAAATCCTAAACGGTAAACACAAATCAGCGGCTGGCGCTGGATACTGACCGACATCTGTCGTCGTGTTTGTGTGGCAAGATACTTATGGCTCTTCGGTTTTTAGCGGTTTATCTAAAGGCACATTATACAAACGCAGCGCCTCTTTCATGACATTATGAAAGACAGGAGCGACAGTCAGACCCGCATAAATCTGCGCGCGCGGGTCTTCGATGAGCATCACGCCCACCAGCCTTGGGTTTGATGCTGGTGCCATACCCGCAAAAACGTTGCGATACTGGTCAGTATAGTAGCCACCTTTGGGGTTGATACGGCGCGACGTTCCTGTTTTACCCGCCACACGGTAGCCATCAATGGCCGCGCCTTTCGCGGTACCACCCGTCTCGGTGACGCTCTCCATCATCTGCACGATAGACATCGCCTGCTCGTGCGCCATAATGCGTTTGCTTGGCTGCGGTTTGTCGTCTTTGATCAATGTCAGCGGATGCATGACACCGCCTGCGGCCAGCGCCGAATAGGCCTGTGCGACCTGCGCAAGTGTCACCTGCAGACCATAACCATAACTGACGGTGGCGCGGCGCGAGGTTTCTTTTTCTTTTGGCGTGACCACCAGACCACTACCCTCACCAGGGAACTGTAATGGGGTTTTTTTACCAAAGCCAAACTGCTTTTGCATATTAGTAATGGCATCAGGCGGTAGCGACAACGCAATTTTAGTTGAAGCCACGTTACTAGACTTCTGTAATAGCGTCGCCATGTTGATCATGCCCAAGTTATTATGATCGCGGATGGTATAGCCACGCACGCGAATTGAGCCAGGATTGGTGTCAATCAAGGTTGTCGGCGTGTATTTGCCTGAATCTAAGGCTGCCGCAACGGTGAACGGCTTCATCACCGAACCTGGTTCAAAGACGTCTAACAGCGCACGGTTTCGCTGGTTTTCACCAGTCATCTCATTGAGGTTATTGGAATTAAATGACGGCCAGGTCGAGAGGGCGAGCACCTCGCCTGTCTGCACATCGACGACCATACCTGTCGACCAGCGCGCCCGCTGTAGGCGTCCTGCTTTTTCTAACTCTTTATAAAGCAGATATTGCAGGCGCGAATCAATCGTCAGCGCCAAATCTTTGCCCGGTATCTCAGGCTCGACTTGCTTGATTTCTTTTAGGCTGTTTTGTTTGGCATCTTTTAGTACCAGTACCTTGCCATCTTTGCCCGCCAGCTCCTTTTCGTACTGACGTTCGATACCCGCACGCCCCTCATAGCCGCCCTCAGGGTCATTGGCGTTTTGTCCCATAAAGCCGAGCAATTGCGAGTTGGGCTGAGGCTGCGGGTAATAACGCTGAAAGAAGTTTTTTTCATATACCCCAGGGAAATCTAAAGAGCTGACACTTTGGGCAATCTCTGGCGTGACTTTATTAAGAAGCGGTAGGTAGTGCGAGCCTGCGCCTGATGGCAACGCTGCTTTTACTGCTTCCTCGTCCGTGACATCGATGCTGTCATCGATCGTGGTGACTCGTTTTAGCTCACTGACTGAGATATTGGCGGCAGCGGCCAAGGTTGTCAAATCCATAGCATCCAAGCGTTTTTGCATGCGCGCTCGTAGCTGCGGACTATCAGGATTGGTCAAAATGATGCGTTTGAGCTCATAGTATTCACGCGCATAGTCATGCGGACTAAAGGACACTGTCGCCAGCGGCGCACTCACTGCTAGTGGCAGTTTGTTGCGATCGGTAATCATACCGCGATAAGATTTTTGTGTACGTACGCTGGTGATCAGCTCATTGCCCTTATCTTGATAAAACTGGGCATTGGCGACTTGAATGTAGTAAGCACGGCCTATCAGCGCGACCAATATGGCAAGCGCCAACCCCCAAACCGTCCAAAATCGCGCTTTGTCTTGCTCAAAACCGCCTCGTGAGGACGCCCCTGATGCTTTATTTAAAAACGCGGTTTTACGGTTTTTGACACTAGTATAAGCACCTTGATTGTCATTCTTTTTTAGTCGCCCAAACAGCTTAGCCTTACGGCTACCTGCCGCACTACTATCAGTTTTTTTATTATCAATTTTTTTATTTTTTTGTCCTGATTTGGCCGCACTGACACGGCGCAGCGGCTTGGTGACTTTGCCGCTCGTGGGTTTTTTGCTGTTGTTTTTTGCTGTTGACTTACCGGTCTTGGCTTTGGATTTTTTTTCACTCATCGCCCAGCCTCCGCCGCATTGGTATTAATTGATGTAGCTCTAGGCGGCGCAGCGGGCGACAAATCGGTACTGGCAACCTCTTGCATGACATCACTGTCATTGGCAGTGATATCTGTCTCGCTAGAGGCGGCTGGCGCCAGCGCCGTAGGAGCGCCTGGCTGAATAATCAACTTGTCTTTGAGGGTTGGAGAGTACATGCCAAGCTCGGCCACAGCGCGGCTGGCAATTTGCGGCGTGGCGCTAAAGGTTTGCTGCTCGATAAGCAACCGCTGATGCTCTACTTGTAGCTTGCGCTGTTGTTTTTTCATGTCTTGCAAGGTCTTATAGTCCTGATGGTATTGCTGGACGCCTTCAGCGGTCTTGATACCGCTCCAGATGATTGCCGCCGCCAGCAATAATAAAATCGCCACATAAATGCTCACCACATTAAACCGGCGCACAAACAGCTCGCCGATATCGACATTAGGAGGGGTGCCGGCGCGGCGAGTAGGTTTGTCAGATATTGCCATGACGCTCTCAAAAAGTGGACTTCAAATATAAAATCGACGACGGTTTTAAATGGTTTTTATGCGCAAGTAGTCTTTACCAGATATTCAGGCGGCATCAGTGACATAAAGCCAAATATCACTAAACCAAATATCACTGTCGTACGCGCTACAAACAAAAAACCAACTGCTGAGCCTAGCAGGTAATATTTACAGCTTTTTAACACTAGCGTAGCCATTCACACATTTTTATCTTATTTAGACAAACAACAGCAAAGCGATATGACTACTCTTAAACCGCTTCACTGACAATGCGATTACTCTTGGCTTGCCGCCTGTTGGTACTCAACATCGCTGCGCGTGGCCAGTCGTAACCATGCACTGCGCGCGCGCGGGTTGCCACTGACCTCGCTCTTGCTAGGCCCCACCCGTTTTGGCTTACCAAAATAGCGCGGGCGTTTGGGCGGCATCGGCAGATTGTCATCCTCTGGATATTGCCCTTTGCTATGGCGCTGCAAAAACTGCTTGATTCGGCGGTCCTCTAAGGAGTGAAAGCTAATCACTGCCAGCTGACCACCTGCTTTTAAAATCGGAATACTTTGCGCCAAAAAGTCATCGACATCGCCAAGCTCGTTATTGATAAAAATACGCATGGCCTGAAAGCTTTGGGTCGCTGGATGCTTGCCGCGCTGCCAGTTGGGGTGCGCCGTTTTGATCACTTCTGCCAGCTCAAGCGTGGACTCATAGCTGTCCATCTGCTTGATGGCGCGCGCGATACGGCGACTGTGGCGCTCTTCGCCGAACTCGTAAAGCACATTGGCCAAGGTTTCGTCATCGACCTGCTCGAGCCATTCGGCCACCGACTGGCCACGACTAGTATCCATACGCATATCGACCGCGCCATCACGCATAAAACTAAAACCGCGGCTACCATCATCAATCTGCGGCGATGAAATGCCCAAATCTGCCATCAAGCCATCCACCTGATCGATGCCCAGCGCCGCTAAGCTGTCCGTTAAGGTCGCAAAACTATCATGCACCACTTTGACACGGCTGTCACTAGCGGCCAGCTCTTGCGCCACAGCAATTGCTGTCGGGTCTTTATCAAACACCACCAGCGTCGCGTCGTCGCTCAGATGACTCAATAATAGACGGCTATGACCGCCACGGCCAAAGGTAGCATCGACGTAGATGCCGCTCATTTGCAAGCTGGGTTGTGGGGCGTCATCTGTGCATTTGGGAAGAGACTTGATCCCGCCGCCACCGTTTCTTGCAATAGTACGGCATCATGGACAAAGCGCTGCTCGCTGGACGCCGCGCACGCAGACGCTCCCTCACGGATGGGCTGCGCGGTATCAGAGGTAACAGCAGATAAATCAGCCGCCGACTTGGCAGGGTCAGTGGCCAAAGAAGGGCCTTGTTTGCAAGTGGACGTACTGTTTTGCTTATTATTCGGCTTATCATTCAATGTGGACACAAACGACTCAGTAGATGACGGCCATATCGGCCGGTAATAGTAAAAATCAGATGAAAATAAACAAGTTATGTCTTGCTTGACCTTATTATCGCAAGGATACACGGTGAGTCAAGCACTAGACAGGCTTTTCATTAAAAATATCGCAGCTGTCTGTTATACTAGCGCTATATTTTACGCTATTTTTTGCTATTGACGGCCACTCTTTCATTGCTATTTTAGTCATATTTTTTCTTCAGCTATTTTGTGGCTATTATTGCTATTTATCGCCCATGACATTTTGAGATTTTTATTATGCAAACATCGACCCACGCTCCCTCCGACACGAGCAACGCCCGCCCTATTCGCACGCGTATTGCACCCTCGCCGACTGGTTTTCCGCATGTCGGTACCGCTTATATTGCGCTTTTTAATTTGGCCTTTGCCAAAGCCCACGGCGGCGAGTTTATTTTGCGTATTGAGGACACCGATCAAACGCGTTCGACGGCTCAATCTGAGCAGATGATTTTGGACGCGCTACGCTGGGTCGGACTTGACTGGAGTGAGGGACCAGACGTTGGTGGTCCGCATGCGCCTTATCGTCAGAGTGAGCGTAGCGATATTTATAAAAAACACGCCGAGCAGCTGATAGCAAGCGACCATGCGTTTCGCTGTTTTTGTACTACAGAAGAACTAGATGCCATGCGCGCTGAGCAAATGGCCAATGGCGAGACCCCGCGCTATGACGGCCGCTGTGCCCACCTATCTCCAGAAAAAACTGCGCAATTGGTAAGCGAGGGCACCCCGCATGTCATTCGTATGCGTGTACCCACCGACGGCGTTTGCCAGGTACACGACATGCTGCGCGGCACCGTCGAGATTCCTTGGGCGCAAGTCGATATGCAAGTGCTGCTAAAAACTGACGGCATGCCAACTTACCATCTTGCCAACGTTGTCGATGACCACTTGATGGAGATCACTCACGTCATGCGCGGCGAAGAGTGGCTAAACTCTGCCCCCAAGCATCAACTGCTTTATGACTATTTTGGTTGGGAGATGCCAACACTCTGCCACATGCCGCTACTGCGTAACCCTGACAAATCAAAGCTGTCGAAGCGTAAAAACCCAACCTCAATCACCTACTACCGTGATGCCGGCGTACTGCCTGAGGCGCTGCTCAACTATCTAGGCCGTATGGGCTACTCAATGCCTGACGATACCGAAAAATTCACCTTGGATGAAATGATTGACAGCTTTGATATCCGGCGCGTGTCTCTTGGTGGCCCTATCTTCGATACCGAAAAACTCAATTGGCTAAACAGCGAATGGCTACGCGCTCTCACTCCAGAAGAGCTTAAAAATAAGATTCTCGATTGGGCCAGTGACAGCGATAAACTCACCGCGATCGCCGCTGCGATTCAGCCACGCATCGAGCTGTTGTCTGACGCGGTCAACTGGGGCGGCTTTTATTTCCAAAACCTGCCAGACATCACCGCTGAGAGCTTCACCCATAAATCGCTTGAGCCTGAGCAAATCATCGAGCTGCTACAACTGGCGCTTTGGCAACTTGAGACCTTGCCGACGTGGTCGGAGGAAAACATCTATACCACGTTAAAAGGCCTCGCCGCTCACCTCGATATCAAGATGCGCGATTTTATGGCGCCGTTCTTTATCGCGATTGCTGGTAGCACCTCATCGACGCCCGTTATGAACTCGATGGCGATTATTGGCGCGGATATGACCTTGACGCGCCTGCGCCATGCGGTTGATGTCCTAGGCGGCCTCGGTAAAAAGAAACTGAAAAAACTTGAGAAAAAATCGGCGGATCTGCCTAATTTTTTGGCTGATGCATAGTTTGGCAGCAAGGTATCCTTGTACTTGCCAATGAAGAGTAGAATGAATAAATAATAAAAAAGAGTCAGTTCATTCGATACTGGCTCTTTTTTATGTAACGCCCATACTCAAACGTCCACAATTAGCCATTTAAATACTTTTAATGACTTTTTTTGCATTATTTTGCATTTTTTTAAAAATAGCGGTTGACAAGACTGCTGGTCTTACCTAAAATACGCACACTCTTAGCGAGGGGCTATAGCTCAGTTGGTAGAGCACTTGCATGGCATGCAAGGGGTCAACGGTTCGACTCCGTTTAGCTCCACCATACTATTTATCGCTCAACGGATAAATATTGCTTTGAGAACAATGTCAGCACCTAGGCAAGGCTTATTAATAAATAAGCGCTCTGATATTGTGAAGTACCGTTATAACCATAGGTTATGACACTCTATACGTCCCCATCGTCTAGAGGCCTAGGACA
>NZ_JAPEHS010000026.1:0-32479 GCF_028823565.1 Psychrobacter sp. A3 | reverse complement strand
TCACTTTAGGGAGGGGAGGAAGTCAATCGATGTATTTGCTCATAAAATAAGTTGATTTATCCAATCACGTTGCCAATAAAGAAGCCCATTATGCGTACCATTACTATCAAACCAAAAGCCCTTACTCATAACTTATACCAAGTAAAAAAAATGGCCCCAAATGCTAAAGTACTCGCCATGGTCAAGTCCAATGCTTATGGTCATGGCGTGGCGGCGGTACTGCCCGCTCTGCAGCAAGCCGACGGCATCGGTGTGGCTACTTTGGCAGAGGCTCTAGAGGCACGGCAATTGGGCTGGCATAAAACCATTGGGCTCATTGAAGGCGCCTTTACCGCTGATGAATGGCAGACCGCCATTGCCCAAGATATCAGCTGCGTGATTCATCATGAGCCGCAGCTGATGTGGGCGCTAGACAACATCGCGCCTGCCAGCAGTGCCACGCGCGTGGTTTGGCTAAAATACAACACCGGTATGAATCGCTTAGGGTTTGATACCAAAGGCGTTATCGATGCGGCGGCGCGGCTACATGCAGGCGGCTATCAGCTGATTTTGACCACACATTTTGCCAATGCCGATGACAGCAGCCACCCGCTAAATGCGCTACAAATTCAGCGCTTTAACGACATGCTGCAAACCTTAAAAGACACCGTCAGCGATGAAGTAAAAGGCTCGTTATGTAACTCAGCAGGTATCGTCAATTTTGCAGAGCATCATCATAACTGGGTACGCCCTGGTATTATTTTATATGGCAGCTCACCGGTCGTCGACCAAAGTGCAGCTACGTTAGACTTACAGCCTGCAATGGAGCTTTGCGCCCAAATCATCGCCTTGCAGACAGTCAGCGCCAATGATGCCATCGGCTATGGCAGCTTATGGTCAGCACCGCACGATACCAAAACCGCCCTCGTCAGTATCGGCTACGGTGACGGCTACCCTCGCGTCATCAGCAGTGACGCCTATGTGACCGTCATCAATGCCGCAGATCAGCAGCGCTATCGCTGTGCCGTGCTTGGACGCGTGGCCATGGATATGATCGTTATCGATGTCAGCGCGATGCCAGCAGACCCCGCCTTAAACAGCAAAGTCATCTTATGGGGTGAGGCGCCGCACATCGATGAAGTCGCAAGTCACGCTGGAACTATCAGCTATGAGCTATTATGTCGCCTGAGCACGCGCCCAGCCCGTATAGCCGCTCACTAAATACCTAAACTTGAATCACTGACAGGTTTGGCATCCTGACTGGTAAAGGGTTTTATGTCATTAGCCAGTCTACGCGCACAGATGGCATCGAGCCTCTATAGCAAGTACTACCGCAGCCGTATAAAAGGGTGCTGACTTGAGAAAATTGGCCGTTTACATTGGGCCTAATTGCGCTATACTAAAAGTTTGTTGTCACCCCAGTGTGCGCGTTGAGCGCTGCTGCACAAGACTGATAACGTTTCACTGACTGCGATCGACTGCTAGGACTACTATGAGTTTGCGCCATTTTTTGACTTTATCTGATTTAACCCAACAAGAACTAGAAACCCTTATCAAACGCGCAAGCGAATTACGTAAGATGCAACATGCAGGCGAGGTCTATCAGCCTTTTGTTGGCCGGACGCTTGGCATGATATTTGAAAAATCCTCTACTCGTACGCGTATCTCGTTTGAGACGGGCATGGGGCAATTTGGCGGTAGCGCCATCTTTTTATCACCCAATGATACCCAGCTTGGCCGCGGTGAGCCGCTAGAGGACTCTGCACGCGTCATCTCAAGCATGGTTGATATAATTATGATTCGCACCTTTGGTCACGAAAAAGTTGAGACCTTTGCTGAGTACTCTAGTGTGCCGATTATCAATGCGCTGACCGATGAATTCCACCCTTGCCAATTGCTCGCCGACATGCAAACCTTCTATGAACATCGCGGTAGTATCAAAAATAAAATCGTCACTTGGGTTGGCGATGGCAACAATATGTGCGCCTCCTACATGCAAGCGGCGAGTCAGTTCGGCTTTGAGCTACGCGTGGCCGCGCCTTATGGCTTTGAGCCTGATACCGAGCTGATGAAACGCTTCTCGCATTGCGTCAGCCTAGTCGAGGATGTACAAGACGCGGCAAAAGACTCGCACCTTATCGTCACCGACGTGTGGGCAAGTATGGGGCAAGAGTCTGAGCAAAACACTCGCGCGCGCCGCTTTGCGCCCTATCAAGTGACGCCATCGCTATTAGATAAAGCTGATCCAGATGTTGTCTTTATGCACTGTTTGCCTGCGCACCGCGGCGAAGAAATCTCTCACGACATGCTTGATGATCCGCGCTCCGTGGTCTGGGACGAAGCCGAAAACCGCTTACATGCGCAAAAGGCACTGATGGAGTTTTTGCTCAAAGATAAGATTAAACTATCGGTTTAACTGATGGATAATCAATTTGTTTAAAAGCAAATCTTTTTTAAAACAGATAGCAAAAAGGCAGATTACTTATAGTAGTCTGCCTTTTCTTAGTTAAGTTCTTAGTTTTAAGCTTCAAAAGTTTAACGATAGACATTGACGCCTATTAACGCGTTATCGTTTCAACCCCATTACTACTCGCCTTTAGCAAAACATCGGCTTGATTGGCGGCAAAAATACCATTACAGACCACACCCACGATATTATTCAGCTCTTTTTCAAGCGCAATAGGATTGCTGACATCTAGGTCATAAGTGTCGAGAATGACATTGCCATAATCAGTGACAAAGTCCTCACGGTAGACTGGCTCACCGCCCATTTGTGCTAGCTGACGTGCCACATAGGAGCGCGCTTGCGGCAAGACTTCGATCGGTACAGGAAACGATCGGCCTAGTATATCGACGCGTTTGCTCTCATCGACCATACAGACGAATTTATTGGACGCTGCAGCGACGATTTTTTCACGCGTCAGCGCGCCGCCGCCGCCTTTGATGAGTTGCAGATGGGCATTAACTTCATCAGCACCATCGATATAGACATCAAGCTGGCCGGCAAAGTTTAGATCGACAATCTCGATACCCAAAGCACGCAATTTGTCTTCTGTCACCTGTGAGCTGGCAACGGCGCCAGCAAGCTTGACCTGCGGCAATAGCTCAATCAGGCAGTTCACCGTACTACCTGTTCCTACACCAAGTATCATGTCATCTTCGATATAACTTAGAGCAGCTTTGGCTGCGGCTTGCTTTTGTGCTTGCTGATCACTCATCATAAATCCTTGGCAGAATAAATGTACCGTCTTGAAAAAATTAAAGGCTAAAAAAGGTAAAATACGTGGCTATTATAACCGATGACTTCGATATATGTCAGCGTAAAACCAATTCTAATAATGAGGTCTTCCACCCGGAATTGATAACCCATATAAATGCCTTTTAAACCCCAGAGACATGAGGTAACCAAAACACCAAGGCTAGCAGCGTCGCTAATAATACTGGCGGCGTAATGAGCAGGCCGATTTTCATATACTGCCCCCAGCTGATTTTATAGTCCTTTTCTGCTAAGACATGCAGCCATAACAAGGTCGCAAGACTGCCAATGGGCGTAAACTTCGGCCCCAGATCATTACCAATCACATTGGCATAAATCATCAGCTCGCGAGTCGCTGTGGGTACTTGCGCGCTATCGATAGCCAGCGCGCCTACCAAGGTAGATGGCATGTTATTCATAATAGAAGCCACAATCGCTGAAAGAAATCCCGTGCCTACTGTGGCGATGATATTGCCTTGCTGCCCTAACCAGTTGAGTATTTGAGCACCATAAGCCGTCAGTCCTGCGTTACCCAAGCCATAAACCACCAAGTACATACCCACAGAAAACAAGACGATTTGCCAAGGCGCTTTACGTACGACGTCAGGCACTGAAACAACTGCATCTCGCCCGCCCTGCCACCAGCGGCCTGCGATTGCCATTAATACCAATGCCGCTGCTCCCGTGACGAGGGAAATGGGCACACCTAATGACTCGGTGGCAAAATAAGCAACCAATAACAAAGCAAGTAGCGGAAAAGCGGCTTTAAACACCAGCGGATCTTCGATAGCGGATGCAGGTGCGCTCAGATTGGCAATGGAATATTGTGTTGGAATTTGGCGCGCATAGACTACCCACAGCACTGCTAATGTTGCGATGACAGAGACAATATTGACTGGCACCATGACCGCCGCATAACGTCCAAAGCCGATATTAAAATAATTGGCGCTGACGATATTAACCAGATTAGAAGTCACTAACGGCAAACTTGCGGTATCAGCGATAAAGCCCGTCGCTATGATAAAAGCCAATGCCGATGGCGGTGAAAACTTAAGCCGGAGCAAGATAGCGATGACAATCGGTGTCAAAAGTAATGCAGCGCCATCATTGGCAAAAAACGCGGAGATAAACGCGCCCAATATCACAATCATGGGAAACAACAACCGTCCCTGCCCATTGCCAAGTCTCGCCACATGTAGCGCCGCCCAACCAAAAAATCCCGCTCTATCTAAGATAAGCGAGATGATAATTAGCGCCATAAAGGTAAAAGTCGCATCCCAAACGATGTCCCATACAATACCGACATCGGATAACTGCACCACACCAAAAGCCAAGGCGACCAAGGCTCCTCCCAGCGCGCTCCAACCAATGCCCAAACCTTTAGGCTGCCATATCACCAAAACCAAAGTCACGATAAAGATAATGAATGCGAGCATGGTACAACCTTATTTACGGCGTGTTGATTATAACTAGGAGATATTACAGCGACTTTTGATTGACACGTTGCGACACTGCTTCGGCACTTTCCACTCGCTCAGAGTATCTGTCGGTCAGATAGGCCGAGCGTCCACGAGTGAGCCAAGTGAACTTTACCAGCTCTTCACAAACATCCACGAGGCGCAGATATAAGGGCGACATATCCATGCGGTTATCGTCGTTAAATTCTAAAAAAGCCTTTGGAATCGATGATTGATTGGGGATAGTAATCATGCGCATCCAGCGCCCCAGAATGCGCAGCTGATTGACGGTATTAAAGCTTTGACTGCCACCGCTCACTTGCATCACTGCCAAGGTTTTGCCTTGAGTTGGGCGTACGCCTCCCAGTGCAAGCGGTATCCAATCGATTTGTGCTTTCATAATGCTGGTGATGCTGCCGTGACGCTCTGGACTCACCCACAGCATGCCCTCTGACCACTGCGCCATCTCGCGCAGCTCTTGCACCTTTAGGTGATTGCTGTCAGCATCATCTGGTAACGGCAGACCCGATGGATTGAACATCCGCACCTCGCAGCCATACCAACGCAGCAGCCGACTTGCCTCCTCAGCCGCTAACCGAGAAAATGAGCGCTCACGTAATGACCCGTATAGGACGAGTATCTTAGGTGGATGACGTGGGTCATTTGGTGCAATCAATGACTCAGTATCAATCGGTTGTAATTGACTGGCATCAATATTAGGCAGGTCATCTAGCTTTAACGACCCCTCTGCGTGAGGCTGATTATTATTGGCTATTGTCATGATAAATCGTCTCGCCGTCTTCTTTAGTAAAGCTGCTCACTGGATTTTCTAACAATGCAAACACCCGCTCTGAAGGTCGGCATAACGCTGCGCCCTTATACGTGACCACGATAGGACGATTGATTAAGATAGGGTGCGCGATCATCGCATCGATAATATGGTCATCAGATAGCTCAGGATTGTCTAAGCCCAGCTCATCATTGATAGCTTCTTTGCTACGTAATAATTCTCTAGGCGAGATATTCATCTTTGCCAATAGGTCAACCAACTCGTCACGAGTCGGCGGGTTTTTTAGATACTCCACCACTTCTGGCTGCTCACCTGATGCCTTTATGATGGCAAGTGTATTGCGAGAGGTACCGCAGTTTGGATTATGAAAAATCAAGGGTTTCATAGCGATTTCACCTATTTTTTGAATCTAGTTATTAGGGTGTGCTTTACAGACTGTCTTTTTTATCAGATTTGGCAGCCTCACAGCCGCTTAAGCTATCTATCAGCGAAGCACACAGCTCTGGATGCCCCGCGCAGCAGTCTTGCAATAAAAACTGCACGACCGCCTCCATATGCGACAACGACGCGCGATAGATAATTTGCCGACTTTGGCGTTTTGACACCACCCACCCTGCTCGCGCCAGTACTGATAAATGCGCGGACATGGTGTTATGCGGCACACATAGCTGACGGGCTATTTCACCCGCAGGTAGGCCGTCAGGCTCCTGACTGACCAGTAATTTAAAGGCTTTGAGACGCGTTTCTTGAGACAGTGCGGCAAAGCTTGCGATAGCGTTAGTTATTTCCATATGTCCAATAATACAGACATATCAGAATAATGCAATAAGTTTCGTTTATACCCAGTCAGATTACCGCCCTGTTCTATCAGATACCCAAACAAGCTGACTACCTTTTAACCGCCAAACACTCACTCCTGCCCAGCTCAGTATGAAATCACCACAAAACTGCAATTGTGTCTTGCAAGATAGGTAAAATCAGCATAGGCTAATCTATTTCGTTTTTATTGTTATCTATAACTTTTTATCGACAATTTTTAGGGGTCATTATGCTATCACACTGGGTACGCGCCATCTTGCAAGCCACCGTCTATGACGTTGCTATTCAAACGCCACTAGAAGCAGCTCCCAAGCTGACCCAACGTTTTGCTAATGATATTCGCTTTAAGCGCGAAGACCTGCAACCGGTCAAATCCTTTAAATTGCGCGGCGCTTATAATCGCATTAGCCAGCTGTCCGATGAGCAAAAAGCTCGCGGCGTGATTTGTGCATCAGCAGGCAACCATGCGCAAGGGGTTGCTTACTCTGCGAAAACACTTAATCTTAACAACATCATTGTCATGCCCACCACTACGCCAGACATTAAAGTCAATGCGGTGAGAGCACTTGGGGGCAATGTCGATCTGCACGGCGACAGCTTTGATGAAGCTAACCGCTATGCGATCAACCGCGCCAAGACTGAGGGTCTTACCTTTATCCCGCCTTATGATGATGAGTTGGTCATTGCCGGTCAAGGCACCATCGGGCTTGAGCTCACGCAGCAGTGGCGCAACATGGATTATGTGTTTGTGGCGGTTGGCGGCGGCGGCTTAGTCTCAGGGGTTGCCGCGTTTTTGGGCGAAGTTGCGCCGCATGTCAAAGTCATCGCTGTAGAAGCTGAACAATCGGCATCACTCAAAGCTGCTTTAGAAGCCAATGAGCGCGTTAAGCTTGAGCAAGTTGGTCTGTTTGTCGATGGCGTGGCGGTGGCGCAAATTGGTGAGCTGCCCTTTGATGTGGTACGCACACAAAAAAGCGATGGCTCAGGGCCTATCGTCGAGCCAGAAGTCGTGACTTGTACTAACGATGAAGTCTGCGCAGCGGTCAAAGATGTCTTTGAAGAAAACCGCAGTATCGTTGAGCCAGCCGGTGCTCTGTCAGTCGCTGGTATGAAAAAATATATCAAAGCGCATGACTTGCAAGGTAAAAACTGCGTCGGCATCATCTGCGGCGCCAACATGAACTTTGACCGCCTGCGTTATATCGCTGAGCGCACCGAAATCGGCGAGAAAAAAGAAGCTATCTTTGGTGTGACCATTCCTGAGCAAACGGGCGCTTTCTTAAACTTCTGCCGCAGCTTGCACGGACGTAATATTACTGAATTCAACTACCGCGCCGATAGTCAAAAATCACCAGATTCGATGGAGCCTGCCTCAATCTTCGTCGGTATCGCGCTAAAAGAGGGCGAAAAAGAGCGACACACCATCAGCAAACAGCTGGCAGATGATGGCTATACCGCTCACGATTTGACCGACGACGACATCGCTAAATCGCACATCCGCCATCTTATCGGTGGCCATGCTCATGTCGAAAACGAGCAGCTACTAAAAGTGGTATTTCCCGAGCGTCCTGGCGCATTGCTGACTTTCTTAGAAAAACTTGGCGATGATTTTAATATCACCTTATTTCATTATCGCAATCATGGCGCCGCTGAGGGTCGCGTATTGGTCGGTCTGCAGGCCTCGATGAGCAACTCGCGTCAACTGCAAGACGCTCTGCTAGATATCGGCTACGAGTGCACTATGATTAATGATAATATCGCCTATCAGTTGTTTTTAAAATAAGCAGGATGTGTCAATCACCATTGTTTACATAGCTTAGTTTACATAGCTTAGACGACCAATACTTTATGGCACAGTATAACTCTCAACGGCTTGTCTTTATTAAGACGAGCCGTTTTTTATCCTGTACTGTGCTATGATCTGCTGATGGTATCCTTTATTAGATTGACCAATTAGGGCGTTATCGATTGCACCCTCAGACTAAGGCGCTCTTTTAATTTATAAAAAAAGCACCATTTATGATCATAGTTTATTGATATCTATGAGGTTTTGATGAGTAAACACAGTAAAAACCATAATCAACCAAGTCATAGCCAGTCAGATATGGCACGCATGCGTATCGATAAATGGCTGTGGGCGGCACGGTTTTATCGTACACGCTCGCTCGCCAAAGAAGCGATTGAGAGCGGGCGTGTGCATTATGCTGGCAGCCGTGTAAAGACCAGTAAAGAGATTGCCGTCGGTGACGAGCTGCAGATTCGTCAAGGCTCCGCCACTGCCATGACCGAAAAAACCGTCATCGTCGAGGCGCTAAGTGCTCAGCGCGGCAACGCCTCGACGGCACAGATGCTATATTCAGAGACCGAGGAGAGCGAAAAACGCCGAGCATACTATGCCGAGCAGCGTAAGCTTGCCAACCTTGCCCGTCCTGATAATAAACCCAACAAAAAAGAGCGTCGTGATTTGCAGCGCTTTAAAAACAAACAACACTCATGATCGAAACCCGAAACATCAAGGACTACCTACTTTAGGTATTCTTGGTAAACGTGCTGTGAATGTCACAGACGCCACCGTGCTCTTCGCCCTTGCCATTTCATGTATTAACCGTTAGGCTAGGGACTATTTAATCACTAACATGCTAATAAGCCGCATCCCCTATGCTGGTCTTAATGGCATGTTTTTTTTGTTATAAAAGGTCATAGTATGCTGATAAAAGCCTGTACCCCATCTTCTGTGTTATTGGTTTGCTTGGGAAATATCTGTCGATCGCCCACGGCCGAAGAGATTTTTCGGCAGCAAGCAGCGATTGCCGGCCTGTCCTTAAAGGTAGACTCAGCAGGCACGGGCGACTGGCATATCGGTCATTCGCCAGATGAACGCTCGCAGCGCCATGCCAAATCTCACGGCTATAACATCGGCAAACTGGTGGCTCGCCAAGTCAGCGCTGACGACTTTCGTCAGTTTGACTTGATATTGGCTATGGATAGCCAAAACCTGGCGGATTTGCAAGCCATCAAAGATAGCCTGACAGACCCTGTAGACACTCTAGCCAAGCTGGCTTTGTTTAGTGAAGAAGACCCCACTTACGGCGGCGATGATGTGCCAGATCCTTATCATGGCGATGCTGAGGACTTTGAGGAAGTCATAAAACGCATTGAATCAAGTGCACAAGCTTGGATTGAAAGCTGGAAAACATGCTAGCGATAAGGTCCATATTTTTGCTACTTTTATGAGTGGTATCCTTTATAATAACCCCCGTACTAAATAAACCCCGTATTATTTGTTCTTTATCTGCCATATAGGCTACGTTATGACCTTAGTTTCACGTCTCGAGCGAGATGCTCAATTAGCGACTCAGACTCACTCGCCAGCAGATGCCCTCCTGCGTCATGCCGTCGATTTGTCTCATCATAACACCATGGCCTTAGCCTGTAGCGCTGATACAGTCATCACCTTGCATGACGAAGCGCAGATTGACGCATTGATGGTAGATAAGACAGCAGCCATTAAAGAGCGCCCTCTCTTAATCCTCTCAGGTGGCAGTAACGTGTTACTGCCTACCAAGCTAGATGCCACTGTATTGCAGCCCATGATGCGCGGTATCAACGTGGTCGCGCAGACAGACAGTTATATCGATATCGAGGTCATGGCGGGCGAGAACTGGCATGACCTTGTGACTTATACCGTCCATCAGGGCTGGTACGGTCTTGAAAACCTAGCCTTGATTCCTGGTCTAACAGGGGCGGCTCCTGTACAAAACATCGGTGCTTACGGCGTACAGCTCGAAGACCATTTGTTATATGTCCGCGCCTATCATCTGCCTACTCAAACATGGCAGCAGCTGTCAGCGGCACAGTGTCAATTTAGCTATCGCGATAGTATCTTTAAGCGCACGCCCAATACTTGGCTCATCAGCCGGGTGGCCTTTCGCTTGCATCTTCATGAAACCCAAGTACAGGCCAGCTATGGCGATGTACAGACAGTAGCGCAGCGTTATGCCGATGCGCAAGGGTATCAGCACCTCACCCCAGCGCATGTGATGCAAGCGATCATCGATATTCGCCAGCAAAAACTGCCCGACCCAAAGCAGCTACCCAACTGTGGCAGTTTTTTCCAGAACCCTATTATTCCTCAAGCGCAGTTTACAGCGCTGCAAACCACCTATCCTGACATTATCGGCTACCCCATGCCAGATGCGATGATAAAAGTTGCGGCTGGCTGGTTAATCGAGCAAGCAGGACTCAAAGGCGGCGGCATTGCACCCATCATGACGCATCAGCAGCAGGCCCTTGTATTGACCAACCACCAGCCTTATCAGGCGACGCAAAATGATGTGGCCACCGCGCAGCACCATATTGCCCAAGTGGTATACGAAAAATTTGCCATACGTTTATCACGTGAGCCAGTATGGATAAACGCCGATGGCTCGATTGGGTACGATGAGCATGCGGCCTAAAACATCATGGTCGATACGCTTATGGCGGCATTATCTGCGCATGGCTGAGCGTTTGCTAAAGCTGCTTCGCATTATTAATATCACTTTTTTATTGGGCACCACGTCCATTATTTTGCTACTGATTAGCTTATTTACCCCTTTATTTTCTCAAGCCGTTGTTTATATCCTCTCCTTATTACCGCTACCAAACATGCCATCAGCTGCCATGAGCTCACCGCCGACCGCTTATGTGGTATTGGGAGGCGGCTTGACCAATGATCATAACAATCAAATCATTCTCAACAGCTACAGTCTCAATCGTGCCCGAACGGCTGCAACGGCCTATCATGACTTACCCTTACCTATTGTGTTAAGTGGGGCAGAAGCGCCTTGGCTTGGTCAATGGCTCATCGAGCATGGTATTGACGGCCTGATCAGTGAAAATGCCAGCATGAACACCTGCGAAAACGCGCGCTTTACCGCCAAGCGTATCCCGCTGCATCACGTGTATCTGATTACCGATAGCTATCATATGGCGCGTGCGCGCAGACAATTTGCCCTAAATGGTATCAACAGCACCCCACTGATCGCCCCTTTGCCGGTAAGACGCGACTGGCACAAACCTGCGCAGAATTTAACGCACTCACGCCGTGCAGTGTATGAAGTAGCCGCCTACTTGCGCGATGTGATACGGCCGCAGATGGATTGTCGCCACGCCAATGATGTAAGCGAGCAGCAACTACTGACACCTAGAGGCAATGTGGCCAAGACAACGCCCAAAGCAGAACAAACCATAGAAAACCAAACCATAGAAGAAGAATAGCATTCATATGGTCGCGGCCATGCCATTTACAGTATAAAAACGACACTACTTTTCATTGGATGACTTGATAGCGATGTATCCAAGCTTTAAGCAACCAATCTCTGAATATTTGATTTGTTTGGATTCGACCATACTTGCTGATTAGTTGGTATCTGTCCAGCCATTAGTAGGGTCAATGGGTGTATAATAAGAGCAGAAACTGCTAAAAAAGAGATCTACCATGCTCAGTATATTTTTATTAATTCCATTAAGTCTGATGCTGTTTGTGGTTGCCATTTGGGCGGTGCGTTATGCGGTCAAATCCAATCAATTTGAGGATTTAGACAATGCCTCTCAGCGCATCATTTTAGATGATCGGCAAGAGCGCCGCCAAACCATGCAAACTCACGAGCGCGCCACTACCCATCAGCAGACTGATGATTCAGATAGCGTATCGGTGCAACCACAAGAGCGCGATAAGCTTTGAACCATTAAGGCGTTAGTCATACACGGCTGGTAGTCCTTTGATCAGCCGTGTCATATCATTAGACCAACTTTTTACTATTTTTAGGAGTTACCCTATGACCACAGCGTTACTTGTTGCGGCATTACTAATGGGATTTTTTGGCTCACCGCATTGCTTGGGTATGTGCGGCGGACTGGTGACTGCTTTTGGACTGTCGATGAAAGATATTAGCCCAGCCAAGCGCCGCGCTCTTGTCTTTACTTATCATTTTGGCCGTCTGAGCAGTTATGCACTGTTAGGTCTGCTGGCAGGATTTATCGGTACGACGGTGTTAGAGCCACTCATGAAAGGCAATAGCTTGCCACGTATTTTACTGGGCGCAGTGTTGGTCTTTGTGGGTGTGACCATGCTTGGCGCGCCTTTTTTGAATAAGCTTGAGCGCTTTGGTATGCGCTTTTGGCAATACCTCAGCCCGCTACGCCAAAAGGTCTTTCCCCTAAACACCTTTCCACGTGCATTGACAGCTGGTCTACTTTGGGGCTTTTTGCCTTGCGGTTTGGTATATGGCGCCCTACTCATCGCGGTGGTGGCTCACAATCCTTTGGGCGGTGCAGCGTTGATGTTTGTTTTTGGTCTTGGCACGGTGCCGATGCTGGTCGCCACCCATGAGACGGTCGGCTGGTTACGTGAAAAAATTGGCCGCTTTCATCTAAGACAGCTCAATGGCGCAATCATGGTGCTGTCTGGCTTGGCTGTCGTTGCTATCCCTATGGTCATGGCAAATATGCACGGTGGACACGGCGGTGGCCATGGGCAAATGGATCATGGTAGTCACTCGGCGATGATGTCTGATGCAGACAGCCCAGCCCATCATGATATGAGCCAAATGGATCATGACATGACGCCAGCAATGGATAGCACAGTCGATCATAGTATGCATGATATGAGTGATGACGCCATGAGTCATCATGCACACCACGAGCCGTCTTCGTAGACATCATACATATAAAAGTATCGACAGCTAAGGCTCGTCTTAATTTCGACATCATCGCCTTTTACTAAGACACTTTAGCCAAAAGCCCTTAACCTCACCACTGAGATTAAGGGCTTTTTGTATTAGGGCGTGTCCTTAATTTAATTGCTAGTTACCTAAATGGGTTAAAAATAAGGACATGCCCGAGTCTAGACAACAAATACCCCCCTACTCTTGCCACTGCTCTAGCGCAAATTTTGTATCCAGATGCTTTTCTAATGCTGGGATATTGAACGCATCATCTTCGCTGACAAAGCTAATACTAATGCCTGTCTGTCCAGCACGGCCAGTACGGCCAATACGGTGTACATAATCATCTGGTTGATCAGGCAAGGTATAGTTGACCACATGGCTGATATCATCGACATGAATCCCGCGACCTGCGACGTCTGTGGCGACCAAAATAGCAGCATGACCGTCTTTAAAACGCTGCAAATACTTCTCGCGTTTTTGCTGAATCACATCACCCGATAGCATGACGACTTTATGAGATTGGCGCAGCTTATGATAGAGGCGTTTGACTTGGTCTTTGCGATTGGCAAATACGATAACTTTTTCGACATCGCTATCACTAATAATGCGCTGCAAGGCCGCCAGCTTTTGATCTTCTGTCAATAGATAAAAGTGCTGATCGACCAGCTCACTGGTTTTGTGCTCAGGCTCGATCTCAACAAACTGCGGCTCATGTAGCCAGCGATACGCCAAGTTCATCACATCTTGGTTGAAGGTCGCGGAAAAAAGAAGACTCTGACGATCAGTATTGGCAGGCATGCGCCCGACCAACCGCTTGATGTCAGGGATGAAGCCCATATCGAGCATACGATCTGCTTCATCGAGCACCAACACCTCAACGCGATCCAAAAATACCATGCCTTTATTGGCAAGATCAATCAAACGCCCTGGCGTCGCTACCAAAATATCCACGTACTGACGCTCAAGCTCATGCTGCTGGGTTTCGTAATTGGTGCCACCCATGATACAGACGCTATGCAGTGAGGTGTATTTGGTCAAGGCAATACAGTCATCAAATATCTGCTGAGCAAGCTCGCGCGTCGGTGCCATCACTACCGCACGTGGCTCTCCCAAATAACGCTCTTCGTCACTAGCAAAAGGCCGTTTTAACAACGCTTCCATAATGGTCAATAAAAACGTGGCCGTCTTCCCTGTCCCTGTTTGGGCTTGGCCGATTGCGTCTTGATTGGCCAAAGTATGCGGCAGTATCTTTGCTTGAATGGGTGTCAGCTCGGTAAAGCCCAAATCACTGACGGCACGTAGGGTCGGATTTGATAACGGTAAATCCGTAAACTTCTTAAAATTACTCAAAAAAATATCCTTTTAAACAAATAACTTATTATAAATAATCAGAAGCTAATCGCTGATGAATGACTCACTCGCCATCTTCTTAAGGCCCTATATTTGACAGCCCATATACAGCGCATCGCGTAAGCACAAAAAAAGCCAAGCCCGACATCGTATCTTACCTAATATGCCGATTTTTTAGCATAGGTAAGACCAGACGGGCTTGACTCAGTAGTATATCAGTAGTTTGTACAGACATTATAGCGAAACCGCCGTAATGACTGGATAGATTACTCTTCCATTTTTCTGACTTCTTCAGCCTGAAGGCCTTTTTCACCTTCTACCACACTGAACTCAACCTTTTCGCCATCTTTTAAAGAACGATAGCCATCACCTTGAATCGCACGGAAATGGACAAAAATGTCTTCTCCGCTGTCACGTTGAATGAAACCAAAGCCTTTTGAGTCATTAAACCACTTAACGATACCTTGCTCACGAGCTGACATAATATTACTTCCTAAAAAAGTCCGCTTAGCCCCAACTTCCTTTGCAACATTGCATATAAACGGGGTCTAAGATTGTGAAATCAAAAACTTAAGAGTACTGTTCTAACCACTATCTTTAAGCTCAGCCTTTGAGTAGGCTTATCCCATCGATAGTAACAAACGGTAATAGCAACAAAATTGCAAGAATTGTTGCATAAAAAATATCATAGCACGGGTTTTTAGCAACATAAAGACTTTTAACTTGCTTTTTGCCAATAAGAGACATTTTTGCCGTAATTTTTTTATCGTCCGCGACCTAAGCTGGTATGATTAACCGATTTGATAACCAAAGAGACCACTATGTCCACCACTCCTTCTGTCGCCGCCGTCCACTCTCTTGAGGCCAAGCGCTCAAACACGCTTTCTTATAAATTATTGCTGGTCAACGGCGTCAATCTAAACTTACTCGGCAAACGTGAGCCTGAAATATATGGGCACACCACACTAGCGGAGATTGAAAAACGTTTGATCGCTCGTGCCGCCGAGCATGGCGTTGAACTGATATGCATCCAATCCAACCACGAAGGCCAACTCGTGGACGATATCCAGCACTACGGACTGCTTGCCGATCCAGCGGCGCAAGTTGATGCGATCATCATCAACCCTGCCGCCTTTACCCATACCTCCGTTGCCCTACGTGATGCACTATTGGCCACCCAAAAGCCCTTTATCGAGGTACATTTATCCAATATCCATGCGCGTGAGCCTTTTCGCCAGCATTCTTACTTAAGCGATATCGCGGTGGGTGTGATCTGCGGTTTGGGACAGCAAGGGTATCAGATGGCCCTTGACTACTGGTTGACCCATACCTATTTGGTCAGCCAATGACTAAAAGACGCCTGCGTTTTACGCGCTCGCTAAAAAAGTCGTCATACAAGGTTACTTTTGGCACACTAGTCAAACAGCAATCACTTGATTAAAATAATAAAATAACAGATGAGCACACAATCCACTACAAGGTGATATGAATGGCAAAAACCTCCGGAAAACGCTTTATGAAACTTGCTGGCATGACAGCAAGCATCGCCGGTAAAGCCGCTAAAAACTCATTTAAACACCTATCAAGCGATGAAGAAAAGCGCCTGCAAGCCCGCTCAGAGCTGATGCAAGATGTGGGGATTCAAATCGCTGAGACCTTGGGTGAGATGAAAGGTGCGGTGATGAAAGTGGGACAAATCGCCTCGCAATATAAAGACGTGTTTCCACCTGAGGTGGCAACGGCGCTAGAAAAACTCCAAAAAGACGCGCCGCCGATGCCATATACTCAGATACGCGCCCAGATTGAGCGCGAGCTAAAAGCACCAGTAGCAGAATTATTTAGTGAATTCGAAGAGACGCCGTTTGCTGCCGCCTCCATCGGGCAAGTACACAAAGCGGTGTTGCCATCGGGGCAAAGAGTCGTCGTCAAGGTTCAATACCCCAATGTCGATGAAAACTGCGACAGTGACCTCAAACAAGTGCGTATGGCGCTTAAAATCGCCGGCGTACTCAATATGAGCAAACAGTTGCAAGAGCAGCTGTTTCATGAAATACGCCAAAGCCTGCACGATGAGCTAGACTATATTAAAGAAGCGCACAATCTGCGCGTGTTTGGGGCGTTTCATGCAGAGGATACGGGTATTATTATTCCCAAGGTCATCAGCAGCTACTCAACCAAGCGAATCTTGACACTGACAGAAGAGATGGGCGAGACGCTCAGTGTCGCGGCAACGTGGGATAATGATATCAAGCAAAAAATCGCCAAGCGTTTGTTTCATTTTACCGCAGGCCAGCTGTTTGAATTATACCGTATGCACTGCGACCCACATCCTGGCAACTTTGCCTTTCGGGAAGATGGTAGCGTCATCGCCTATGATTTTGGCGGCATTCGTAGCTATAGTGACAGTGAGGTGCAGCTGTTTAAGCGCTTTGCCCAGCATGCCATCAAAGGTGATGTCACCGCGCTTGAGCAAGACTTAATCGCCCTAGATATCCGCCGCGATGATGACAAACACATCCCAGGTGAGTTTTATGAAACGTGGCTGTCTATCGGGCTAAAACCTTTATCCATTTCGCCTTATCATGAAGGCGCTTTTGATTTTGGCAACAGTCAAGTACATCATGAAGTCATCACACAGATGCGCACTTCCTTAAAGTATTTTGGTCAATTTCAGCCGTCTGCGATGACCATGATGCTGGACCGAACGGTATCTGGCCAATATTGGAACTTGGTCAACCTAGGCGTGATTATCGACTTATCACCGCTCGTCGATGACTATTTGACTTCCTCCCCGCCCTAAATGTGCAGCGCATGCCCGCAGCGATCACAAAAGTCGGCACCGACTGCATGCCCAAACTTACCACAGTTTGGACAGGTCACAGGGTTGAGCTGCGGGCGCATATTACGCGCCAGCTCCGAGGTAAAAATCCCTGTCGGCACAGCAATAATAGAGTAACCTGTAATCATGACCATGGTCGCAATGGCTTGACCCAGCGGCGTTTTGGGCGACATATCACCATAGCCGACCGTGGTCATGGTGACAACCGCCCAATAGATGGACAGCGGAATACTGGTAAAACCATTCTCTGGCCCCTCGACCACATAAATGATCGAGCCAAAAATCGTCACCAACAGCACCAAAGATAAGAAAAACACAGTGATCTTTTGTTGGCTAGTGCGCAGCGCTGAGGCCAAAAACCCCGCTTGCTGCATATAGGCTTTGAGCTTGAGGACACGAAACACACGTAAGATACGCAACACACGTATCACCAGCAGATACTGGACACCGACAAACATCAAGCTTAGATAGCTTGGCAACACCGATAATAAATCGACAATACCAAAAAAACTAAAAGCATAGCGCAAACGATTGGGCGCTGAAAACAATCTCAGCGCATACTCAATGGTGAACAAAATGGTAAAAAACCACTCTGCGTACAAAAACAATATGCCATACTGCAAGCGCATATAGAGCACACTGTCGAGCATGACCACCGCCACACTCGCCAAAATCGCAATCAACAACACAATATCAAACAGCTTACCCAAACGGGTATCAGTCCCTTCGATAATAATATGAATGCGGTTACGCAAATGGGTAATGGCTTCAGCGGTTGGTTGCTTCATAGAGTCAGTAACATCATAGAGTCAGTAGCGCTATCAACCCAAAGGCGACAGGCTGCCAATGAATTAAAATACGCAGGATAAGGGCAAGTTGGTCAAAAGACACAAAACTGGTTTATAATATTGCTCACTTATAGCAATCAATACAATCTATAAGTTGCCACAGTGTAACAAAAAAGCACTATCAACGACATACAAATCGTTCATGTGCCAGTAGTTCTACTACCTTGAATAGACAGACCAATCATATAATAAAAACAGATGATGTAGTAATAAATGGTTGTTATTCACCGTTTTTTCGCTCAACCAATAACACGCAAAACTTAAGGATGTCATATGGCAGGCCATTCAAAATGGGCAAACATCAAACACCGTAAAGCTCGTCAGGATGCGGTAAGAGGCAAGGTATTCACCAAAGTGATTCGTGAGATCGTCTCAGCGGCCAAACAAGGTGACCCTGATCCTGATAAAAACCCTCGCTTACGTGCCGCTATCGAAAAGGGTCTATCGGTGAACATGACCCGCGATACCATCAATCGCGCTGTCGATCGCGGCACAGGCGGCGGCGATAACGAAAACATGGAAGAAGTCAGCTACGAAGGCTATGGCGTCGGCGGCGTGGCGGTATTGGTCGAGACCATGACCGACAACCTCAATCGAACCGTCAGCGAAGTCCGTCATGCTTTTACCAAATATGATGGCAATCTTGGTACCTCAGGCTCAGTGGCTTATCTGTTTACCAAGCGCGGCGAGATTACCTTTAATGATACAAGCTTAGAGGACGAGGTCATGATGGCGGCGCTGGATGCTGGTGCCTTAGATATCGAAAATGATGGCGAGAGCTTGATGGTCATTACCGAGTGGGAAAGCTTTGGTCAAGTCAAAGACGCGCTCAATGCCGCAGGTTTGGTCTCTGACAATGCAGAAGTGACCATGTCACCCTCTACCACCGCTGAGATAGATAACATCGAAGATGCCGAAAAGGTCATGAAAATGATCGACATGCTCGAAGACATCGACGACGTCCAAGAAGTCTATAGTAATGTGAGCTTCTCCGCTGACGTCATGGCACAGCTCGAGCAATAGCTTTCACTATACAAATAATAAAAAAAGAGGCCAAACGTATTTAGCGTTTGGCCTCTTTTTATACAGCTTACACTTTATAACTTATCTTTTCTAGCGCCAGTAAATGCGCTTTTTTGTCCAGACCGCCAGTATAACCGCCAATTTTACCATCGCTTGCAATCACGCGATGACATGGAACGATAATACTAAAAGGGTTTTTGCTATTGGCATTGGCAACCGCGCGAAAGCCTTTTGGGCTGCCCACTCGCTTTGCGAGCTCAGCATAGCTGATGGCCTCACCATAATCGATGCCTTGCAAAGCCTGCCACACCCGCTGCTGAAACTCGGTGCCCAAACTCATGTCTAGCGGCAAATCAAAGGTCTGCCGCGCGCCGCTAAAGTACGCGGTGAGCTGTGTGATGGTGTCAATAAGTAACGCTTGAGCTGGTTTGTTTTTGCTTAGGCTATTTTTTGCGATAAAGCTAAAGTCTTTATCACAAAGACCATGATGTTTTTTTAGCTTAGCAATGGACTTTGAAGAGTGCCAACTGTCCCCTGCTTGCAGCCAGTTGACCTCCACCAACCTAGGCGTATCCTGCGCATGCCCATTCGCAATCAATGCGACTCGGTGCGATGCAAATACCGCTTCAGTGACTATCATGATGCCTCCTTTCTCCTACTGATACACTTACTCGTTTTGGGTCATCACTATTTTGCTTGTTCACCCAAATCATGCTAGCAGTGCTACGCTTTGTCATCGGTTTCAAATAAAGCGGCGACAAACTGCTTAGGACTAAAGGCACGCAAGTCATCAATCGACTCTCCCACGCCGATATAGCGAATCGGCACGTCCGTTGTTTCAGCGATATTAAAGACCACTCCGCCTTTGGCCGTACCGTCTAGTTTGGTGACGGTGATCCCAGTCAATGGCACAACTTTATTAAACAGCTCGACCTGATTGATGGCGTTTTGCCCGGTGCCTGCATCGAGAACGATCATGCCTTCGTGCGGCGCGCTAGGATCGGCTTTACGCATGACACGCACCACCTTTTCAAGCTCCGCCATCAAATGAGTCTTGTTTTGCAAACGCCCAGCCGTATCAGCGATTAACACATCGATGTTTTTGGCTTTGGCCGATTGCATGGCATCAAAAATCACCGACGCACTGTCAGAGCCATGACCCTGTGCCACGACTGGTATGTCGTTTCGCTCACCCCAGATTTGTAGCTGCTCGGTGGCTGCCGCGCGGAAGGTGTCACCTGCCGCGAGCATGACAGATTTGCCCTCGCCTTGTAGACGCTTGGCAAGCTTACCAATGGTGGTGGTTTTTCCGACACCGTTGACGCCGACCACCAAAATAACAAAGGGCTTTTTGCTGGTATCAATGAGCAGCGGTGCAACCTTTGGTGTTAAGATATCAACCAGCTCATTTTGTAGCGCTTTATAAAGGGAGTGGGCATAAATCAAGTCACCACGGTCGGTCTGCTCGGTGAGACTTTTGATGATACGATTGGTGGCATTGACTCCGATATCGGCGACCAGTAGTTGATCTTCGACCTCTTCTAACAGCTCGTCATCGATCTCCTTGCCGCCGATCAGAATGTTGACCATGCCTTCGGCTAGGTTTTTACGTGACTTACTTAGCCCCGTTTTCATACGGCTAAACCAGCTGCCCTTTTTCTTGTCTTCTACCTTTTTGTCTTCTACCGCCTCTGCTGCTTCAGATGTAGGCTGACTGGCTGCAGGCGTACGAGTAGCACTAACACTTTGGCTATCGCCTAGTTTTTCTTGCAATGGCATGGCCGGGATAGTGGAAACGGTACTTGGCTTAGGCTGCGGCGGTGCTGATACGGCGTGATCACTGGTGTTATTATCACTCTCTTTAGCATCATCGACCGCGTGCTCATCCATTTCAGTATGCGTCGTCGATGTGTGACTGATGTCACCTTGCTCATCAAGCGTCACGATGGGCGCGCCTAAAGCGACATTATCTGCATTATCTGCCGAAGAGCCATTTGTAACCGCAGTTGTGTCCTTCTGCGCTGTATGAGGATCCTCTTGATATCCAGGCTCATCGATAATGGGCACTGATTGCGCTGGCAGACTGGGTAAGGTAATATCATCGTCATCTAAATCGTCTAGATCGCCATCTAGATTGATGACCACACGACTGCTATTATTTGGGTTGTTCATAAGCTTGCCCTAAAAGTTGTTGCTATCAATAATTTGATTATTTTAAATGGTTTGGTATGTAATCCGTTTTTGCTATCGACAAATCCCAGCGTGGCGGATTATTTTGGTCTAGTTTAGCATAATTACAAGTGCGCTCTGCCCTACCATGTCGGACAATCGATAAATGCCTTGGGTATGAGGATTCAGGCGTGATGCCAAGTAAGTTTGGCTTAAGGTTTGGACACAAAAATCCGACCTTATATCTTTCAGACTTCGCCTACTCTACAGAGTCTTATTTAAAGACTACCTTATCCAAACACAGTCATCTTTTATCATTATTTTTGGAAACAATTATGTCACTACTTTCTTATCATAAACGCCTGAGCAAAAAAATCACCAGCATCGGTTCGGCATTATTATTGACGAGCATCGCCTTCTCGATGACTGGGTGTAGCACGACTCAAGAAATCAAGCCGACTGCCAGCGTCATGGTTGGGGCGCACAAGTCTATCTAACTGCGTGCTTTTTCGCCATCAATCACACGTCTGATTGATTGTTTTTTGCCTGTTTATTTGCTGCCATTTTATATAAGTAGAAGCTACCATGTCACTGTTCTTTTTATCGTCTGTACCCTCTGCGCCTTTATCTGCTCTATCATTACGCATCGCGTGTGCGCTGGCGTTGGCAACAACCCTAAGTGCTTGCCAAACCAGTGCTATCAGCCCACCTTCATCTGCGGCGACACCGCTTAGCGAAGCGCAAAGCCAAGCAGGCCAAAATACCGATAATGGCGCCCAATACGCTAGTCGTTCTCAGAGTGCATCAGCCTTGCGTATGGACATGTCCGGCCGCCATGAGTACCAGTTAAAAAACGGTTTAAAAGTGGTGATTAGAGAAGACCACCGCGCTCCTGTCGTGATGACACAGGTTTGGTATCGCGTTGGCTCGGCAGACGAGGCGGTCGATAAAGGGGGCATCTCGCACCTGCTTGAGCATATGATGTTCAAAGGCACAAGCAATGTATCAAGCGATGACTTTGAGCGCTTGATTGCCAAGTTTGGCGGGATCAATAATGCCTTTACCAGCTACGACTACACCGGTTATTACGAGCTGTTCCCAGCCAACCGTTTTCCGCTAGCGCTTGAGCTAGAAGCTGACCGTATGAAAAACCTTATATTCAATGCAGATGAGTTTGCCAAAGAACATCAAGTAGTGATGGAGGAGCGCCGTCAGCGTACTGATGACAACCCGCTTGCCAAAGCTTACGAATCATTCCGTTTGCTTGCGCTGCCTGATAGTCCAAAGGGCGAGTCGGTTATCGGCCCCATGGATGAGCTGGCGTCTATCACGCTGCCTGATTTAAAAGACTGGTACAAAACATGGTATGCACCAAACAACGCTACGTTAGTCATCGTCGGCGATGTACAGCCAAAAGATGTATTGACGCAGGTGCAGCGCTACTTTGGGCAGCTAACGCCAAGTCATCTACCCAAACGCCCAGCCGTTAGACAACCAGGCTTTCGCGGCTACCAAAAAGTTGACTCTGAGCAAGCCGTACAAGTACCCGTTTTGCTGATGGGTTATAACGTCCCAAGCCTTGTGACTGTAGATAAAAACGATGAAAAACAAGCCTATGCGCTCTCGCTCGCTCAGGACGTCCTAGATGGTGGTCTCTCTGCCCGTCTAGAGAGCCGCTTGATACGTGAGCAGGGTCTACTGACCACAGTCGGCACGTCCTATGATCTGTTAGATCGCGGTGACGGGTTGTTTTTGATTCAAGCAACACCACGCGAAGGCGTCAGCTTAGCAAAGCCGACCCCATCGCCACCGATGAAATCAGTCGCGCTAAGACCAACACCGTCACAGGCCTTATCTACGCACAAGATAGTATGGAGGGTCAAGCACGTATGATTGGCTCACTACAATCTATCGGGCTCGACGATCGGCTGCTGGCCGAGCTACCAAGCAAGCTTGATAACATCACAGTACAAGACATTCAGGCGGCGAGCAAAAAGTATCTGGTAAAAAACAACTTGACTGCGATGCATATCATACCGCCCAAAGAGACTGAGCGAAAAGAGTCCGTGCAAGAAAAGCTTGGACAACACGACGCTACAGATAAATAAGCCTCAATCAGTCGCCTGCCAAATACATGATGAATAAGAAGAAAACCATGAGCCATACTAGTGATTTATTGCAAGTAATCAAAAGAACCTTCAGCTATAAACTGTCGCCGCTTAGCATCGGGGTATTATTGAGCCTGACCACACTGGTCATGCCAGCGCAAGCAGACTCTACAGCCACAGAAGAAAATCGCAGTACTGCAATCGTCGATACCAGCGCGCCCATTGCCGCCTTATCTAAGCTCAGCAGTTTGGATAATGCTACGCCTTTGACCGTCACTGTCCCAGCGATTGAGCAATTTACGACCAGCGCCGGTGTGCCCGTGCGCTTTGTCCAAACAACCGCGCTGCCCATCGTCGATATCGATCTACGCTTTAACGCCGGTAGCGCCCGCGATAGTAGCATACGCAAAAAAGGTTTTGGCATTGCCAATATGACCGCCACCATGCTGACACAAGGTGCCAAGCGCTTGGATGAAACAGCGTTTACACGAGCCGTTGAAACCTTAGGCATCAATCTAAGTAGCCGCGCCTACAAAGATATGTTTATTGTCTCGCTACGCAGCTTGTCAGATGATGCGCACTTATTGCCAGCTGCCGACTTGATGACACAGATGCTCACCGAGCCTGCCTTTAATGATGAAGTATTGGCACGAAACAAAGCACGCTTGCTGGTCGGCTTACAGCAGCAAAAACAAGACCCAAGCAGCCTGGCGAGCATTGCGTTTAGTCAAGCACTATACGGCGATCATCCTTATGCGCACCCTTCAGTTGGTACCCTTGAGACCGTACCAAACATAGACAAGCAGCAGCTTATCGATTTTAAAAACCGCTATCTGGTCGCGAACAATGCCTCTCTTGCTATCACGGGCAACCTCACCTTGGCGCAAGCAAAAAAACTGGCTGAGGACATTACCACCACGCTGCCCTCCGGTCAGCCTGCGCCTGAGCTTGCCGAACCCAAGCCCCTCACCCAAGCCAAGCATGTTCATATACCCTTTCCCAGTACACAAACCACGGTGCTAATGGGGCAACTGGGTAGCAAACGCGCGACCAATCCAAAAGAGCAGCAGCAGCAAACCAACTTTGCCATCGGTAATGATGTATTGGCAGGGGGTGATTTTAACGCTCGCCTGATGACTGAAATCAGACAAAACCTTGGCTACACCTATGGTATCTCAGGTGCTATGAACCCGATGCTAACACGCGGCCCGTATCAGATTGGGTTTTCGACTCGCAATGACAAAGCGCGCGCAGCCATTGATGCAAGCTTAGCGGTTATTAAAGAGACTTTGGATAATGGTCTTACCCATGATGAAATACGTCTGACCAAAGACAACTTAAAAAACAGCTTTCCGATGGGCTTTGCCAGCAATGCAGGCATCAATGGTTTGCTGGGAATGATGAATTTTTATCAACTACCAAACAGCTACCTAGACGATTATGTCAATCGTATCGACCAAGTACAGCTCGCTGACGTCAACCAGACCCTACGTGATACGTTGCAGCCTGATAATTTTTTGATTGTCACTGTCGGGCAGGTAGATCCTTGGCAAGACAAGCAGGCTAAAAAATTTTGATTGTCACTGTCGGGCAGGTAGATCCTTGGCAAGACAAGCAGGCTAAAAAATAGCGCCAAATACCTCTCGGTGATAAAACAAACCGCCGTAAAAAATGGACGATGCCACGTGGTATCGTCCATTTTATATTTCATGTTTTATGACTTAGATTCTATGATTGAGCGCTATTAATGTACATCAGAGACAGTAACGGCAACATCATAAACCAAATTTTCAGGCTTATACGTCGCGCCATTGTAGCTTAAGCGAATCACATGCTTATCATAAGAGCCGACCTGATAATCACCGTTGGCAAAATTATGCAGCGTTGGGACGATAAGCAAAGCTTCTAGCTGACGATTGTCTGTCTGCACAGCAATCACTTGTCCTTCTCTTGCATACAAAAAATAATCGCAGTAATCACCGACCATGACTTCAGCGGTACGCTCGACTACCGGACTGCCTACCTTTTCTTGGATAAGCTTTGGGCAGACATCAGAGCGACCAGAGGCCAATCTGGCATAAGAGTTTCTGATATTGTCTTTAATCTCTTGGGCATTTTGCTCAGCTTTGGCTTTATTGTCATTCATAACTGCTTTGTCTGCCCCTGCCGCGCCGTTTTCAGAGAAGCTCTCTGAGCTACAAGCACTGACGGCCAAAAGCAATAAAAAACTGACACCAAAAAATGTCAAATATATATTACTTGACTGCCAAAACCCTGTCTTCGATTTATCAATCATGGCAGTTGCCACTGTGGTTATATACCGCTTTTTCATAAATCCCGCTTGTCATAAACGCCTATTGTTACCTTATTTACCCAACAATCTGGCATGATCAATCAATAAAGCATGCGCCACTTATCGCTATTGTATCAGCACTATTATAACGGCTTTGACCAAAATTTATTAGGCTCTGTGCCCTCTTAGGCAAAACGGTCGTTTTTCTTGAGCTAATAGCGACATGAGGAGCTACTGCTGGCATGATTAAAGCCCCATTTTCGGTAGCCGTCGGTATCTAGGTGAATCGCCCCTGTGGCATATAGCCCCAACCCAAAGTTGTGCGCTTCTCCTTGATAGTGCCAAAACTGACACAAGCCATCTTGCATGGTGCTCAGTCGCCACAGATCGTCTTGGTATTCTGGCACCCAAATATCTATGGCACTTGCATTCATGTGTTTACTACGCGCAGCACCGCCGGCACAATCATTGAGCCCAGGGCTGCGATATACCGACCGTATTTCACTGGTGGCAGGCAGTACACCTTGATGCTTGAGCTCACTATATAATCGCAACGTCGGTACGATGTTTGCCCACAGCTCTTGCGGTGGCAACTGGTAGGGCTCATAGCCACACTTGTTCCAGCTGCGAGCTGTGGTAAGTAGCTGCGACAAAGGCGGTACGTTTTGAGCGCCAACGCGAGCGCTAAGATAACGCTGATAATCAGCCACTTGACGGGCGCGGTAGCTGTTGCTATTGAGCCATGCATGAAAATCCATACTAGAAAAATCACGATAGGTATTATCATAAATATTGCGCGCGGTGCTATAGCGATTGTTGGGGGACGTATAGCTAGGTGGACGCTGCTTGATATTGACACGCTTGTTTTCTTGTATGGACAAGCTCGACTCAAAATCACGCTGTTTTTGGGCAATCAAGCTTTGCATACTGTCGCCCGATACGGTATTTGCGCCACTGAGCATGGTCACGCCCGGACTATGATTGGAGTCACTGTTATTAACATAAGCATTTGCCGTACTGTTGCCGTGTCTGACTTGAATACGGCGCTCACTATCGTCACTTATAATAACGGCATGGGTGGTGATACTGCTGGCACCTAGCATGAGAGCCAGCATAGGATGATAGATTTGCCTATAGAAAGATTTTTTTGTATGAGTCATCGCAAGAAACTGCCGCTAAAAACGTTTTATCGATACTATCAAATTTTCAGCAAGCAGGCTAAACTATCGCTTCTAAATAGAGGTCAAAAATTTACAAATAACACTTATGCTTAATAGTTTTATAATTACGTGACTTTATTGCTTATGTGTTACCTTATATACGGTAGGCTATCGATATTAAGACAACATCGTTAGGTTTGATGTCTTATTTTTGACTCCCCCATTTTTTATACCAATTGTCAGCCCCACTTGCCTATGTCTTCTAACCCGCAATACCGTTTTTCACGTCAGAGCCATCATTTAGGCCAAGGTCATGCACCGACGCTGTGGCAACGTATTCATATCGACCCCTGGCTGACCCTCTTGTTATTGACGGTCTGCTGTATTGGCTTGACGATTTTGTATAGCGCCGCCGGTCAAGACGTGGACATGGTCATCCGTCAAGTGGTCAGTTATGGTGTGGCGTTTGCTGTGATGTTTACCATGGCGCAGATTCCTCCTAGCGTTTATCGAACCTTTACGCCCATCTTTTATGTCTTAGGGCTTATCTTATTGGTGTTGGTCGATATCATTGGTGAAGTTCGGATGGGTGCTCAGCGCTGGATTAACCTTCCAGGGTTCGGTAGCGTGCAGCCCTCAGAGTTTATGAAGCTTGGGATGCCGATGATGTGTGCTTGGTTTTTGTCCAAGCGTGACCTGCCGCCCTCTTTTGCAAGCATTATCGTTACCTTAGCCTTGATTATGGTTCCGGTGCTGTTGATCGCCAAAGAGCCAGACCTAGGCACATCATTGTTGGTCGCGGCCAGTGGGATTTTTGTGTTGTTTTTAGCTGGTCTATCTTGGCGGCTGATTTCCGCGGCTGCCATTCTTGCCGTACCTTTTGTGGCCATTGCATGGAATTTTTTGTTGCACGATTATCAGCGGACGCGTGTCATGACGCTGCTCAACCCAGAGGCAGATGTCCAAGGCGCTGGTTGGAACATCATACAGTCCAAAACCGCTATCGGTTCAGGCGGACTCACTGGTAAAGGCTACCTTGAAGGCACGCAGTCACATTTGCATTTTTTGCCAGAAGGTCATACAGACTTTATCATTGCTGCATTCTCAGAAGAGTTTGGCTTGCTTGGTGTGTTGCTGCTGATGTTCATTTACTGCTGCCTACTGGCACGGGCGTTATATATCGCTTTTACGCATCCTGATGTCTATAGCCGGCTGCTGGCTGGTGCCATCGCCATGTCGTTTTTTGTGTATATATTCGTCAACGTTGGCATGGTTGGCGGCATATTACCCGTGGTTGGGGTGCCGTTGCCATTCATTAGTTATGGCGGTACAGCCATTGTCACCTTGATGGCAGGCTTTGGCCTACTGATGTCTATTCATACGCACAGACCAAGCTAAGGCTACGTTCACCTATCACATAATCCAACATTTCTCCTCAAGTATCCTTTAGTACCAACCCATGACTGGTTGGTACGGATAGATATTAATCCTTGTTTTTTACAAATAATTGCGTTACCCTCTTTTTATTGCTCTATGATACAGAACCCGTACATAGGTGCTAAAAAACTTTGCATTCAATTATATTTTGGTTGTAGCTCAGCCGTATAGTTAGCGACTTGTAGATGGCAGGCTTGCAAAGACACTACTTAATTAACGGTTTAATAACAAAGTTACACTGAACACTTCTCAAACCCTTGATTAAGTTAGCAATGTGCCTTATATATTTGGCATCGTCTTTTCTCCTAAGATCGTTATCGTTTAAATCAAGTATGTATCGTTAACCATCCTTTGAGCGTTTCATAAGTAGCTAGGTGTGAAAACCACTTATGATAATGACATAAAATTAACATATATTAATACCTATAAAGCCTTTGGTCGTCATCAATATATATCGTGATGAGAAGGCTTTGGAGTGTGTAATACCGCTGGATTGCTCCGGCGCTGCGGCTCTCCATCCAAACCTCAGAAGAATAGAGTTAGGTTTTGATATATAAGTTATCGAGGTATCTATGAATAAGCGTTTATCTGGTTTACTGACTGTGTCAGCTGTGTTGTTCGCTGGCTCTGCAGCGGCGACTCATGCAAATGCCGCTGAAGCAAAAACCAATCTTGCCATGATTTCGCAAGACAACGCCGCCCATATCGATCGCGTTTTAAGTGAGCTTAGCCGTCAGCATGACGGCGCATCAAGCTTGGTCAAGTCAGCACGCAAGCCAACATCGTTGGCACTGAGCAGCTCACTACTGGCCAGTGATACCACAGAAGTCAGCAACGACGAAGATGTATTAGAGCGTCTCACTGCCGTGGCTTCTAACTCTGTGAGCAAATTTAAACAAACAGGGCTTGCCTCCTGGTATGGTCGTAAGTTTCATGGCCGCAAAACAGCCAGCGGCGAAACTTTTGACATGAATGGTTTGACAGCTGCTCACCGTTCTCTACCTTTGAACTGCTATGTCAAAGTAACCAATAAAACCAATGGCAAAAGTGTCGTGGTTAAGGTGAACGACCGTGGCCCATTCCATGGCAACCGAGTATTAGACTTATCTTATGGCGCTGCTAAGCGTTTAGGTATCACCAATAAAGGTGTCGGTAACGTATCAATCGAGCGCGTTGCAGGACCCTAATACTGGTTTGATATTTAAAGCATAGCACTAAAAAAGCACCCAACTTGAATAAGTTAGGTGCTTTTTTTATCTTAAAGGTCATTCATAGTGTCTGCTTGAGCAAGACTCCCCTCATAACTCAAAAGCGCTTTCGATGGCATCATCTAGACGCTCCACCGCGATGACGTTAATTCCTTTAAACTGCGCCGCGCCTTTTGCAGGCGCATTGGCCTTAGGAATAATGGCATGCTTAAAGCCATGCTTCATGGCTTCTTTGAGCCGTTCTTGTCCATTGGGTACGGGACGGATTTCACCTGAAAGCCCTACCTCACCAAACACCGCTAGCGAAGATGGCAAAGCGCGCTCTTTGATACTTGACGCGCACGCAAGTAATACCGCCAGATCAGAGCCTGTCTCTATCACTTTGACCCCGCCGACGACGTTGACATAAACGTCTTGACCGCTGGTATGGATACCACCATGACGATGCATCACTGCCAGCAGCATTGATAAACGCTGAAAATCTAACCCCAATGCCATGCGCCTAGGCGATCCTTGTGAGTCGTCCACCAATGCCTGCACCTCGACCAATAGCGGTCTTGTGCCTTCGCGACTGACCATCACCACTGAGCCTGCGACAGGTTTGTCGTAACGGCTCAAAAAAATTGCTGAAGGGTTCGCCACTTCTTTGAGACCTAAATCTGTCATACCAAAGATACCCAGCTCGTTGACTGCGCCAAAACGGTTTTTGACTGCGCGAATCATCCGAAAACGAGAGTCTGACTGCCCCTCAAAGTACAGTACCGTATCGACCATGTGCTCAAGTACGCGCGGGCCTGCAAGGGTACCCTCTTTGGTCACATGACCGACCAAAAATAACGCAGTACCTGTCTGTTTGGCATAACGGGTCAACATCGCGGCTGACTCTCGAATCTGACTGACGCCGCCCGGTGCCGAGCTAATGGCGTCGGTATAAATGGTCTGAATAGAGTCAATAATCGCAATCGCCGGTTGCTCTTGGGTCAATGCGGCACAGATGGTCTCTACATTGGTCTCCGCCAATACTCGCAATCTATCGGCTGGCAACTCTAAGCGTTTGGCACGCATAGCAACCTGGGCCAATGATTCTTCGCCCGTCACGTACAGTGCACTACCTGCCAACGAGTCGGCGCGCGCCATATTGGTCGCTGTCTGCAAAAGAATGGTTGACTTGCCGATACCCGGATCACCACCGATCAGCACCACTGAGCCTGCGACCAAGCCGCCACCTAGCACGCGATCGAACTCGCTAATACCTGTCGGCAAGCGTGTATCCAATGTGACGCTCACCGCATTAAGTGGCATCACCGCACTATGTGTCCCTGAGTAATTGCCGGTCGCAGCAGTATTGGCCGTACGAGGAGTGCTACGGCTGGCCGCAGATTTGGCCGCGCTTTTGTTATGATGCGGCATGCTGACATTTGGGGCTTCGACCAGACTATTCCATTCACTACAATCGCTACACTGCCCTGCCCATTTACCAAAATGCGCACCGCAGCTTTGACAAACATAACTGCTCTTATTTTTTGCCATAATTTATGAGCCTATTTTAGGTGTTTGATTGATAATACCAATAAACTGAGTACCTAGCCCTTACCATGGTAAAAAGTATGAAAGATGGATGGCTTATACCTGGAAGTCTTTACCCAAGTACACTGACTTCACCAACTCATTTTCTAGCACTTCACAAGAGGTACCTTCAGCGATAATGGCACCTTCTGAGACGATATAGGCTTTTTCGCAGATGGCCAGTGTGTCTCGCACATTATGGTCAGTAATCAGGACGCCGATACCGCGATTTTTTAGGGTCAAAATCACGTCTTTGATATCGCCGACAGAGATAGGATCTACCCCAGCAAACGGCTCATCTAACAAAATAAACTTCGGGTCAGCCGCTAGTGCACGGGCAATCTCACAGCGGCGGCGCTCACCACCAGAGACGCTCATGCCCAAAGATTTGCGCACATGTTCTAAATGGAACTCACCGATGAGTTTTTCAAGCTCTTGGCGCTGCTGAGCGGCACTTAGTTCTGTCCGCGTCTGTAAGATCGCCAAAATATTGTCTTCGATAGAGAGTTTGCGAAATATTGAAGCCTCTTGCGGCAGATACCCAATACCTGCCCGCGCACGCTCATGCATGGCGTATTTGGACAGATCCATCTTACCGAGTGTCACGCGGCCTTTGTCCATATTGACCAGCCCGACCACCATATAAAAACTGGTGGTTTTACCAGCACCGTTTGGGCCTAGCAGTCCCACCACTTGTCCTTGTTCGACAGAAAACGAGACGTCCTTGACTACCCAGCGCTTTCCGTAGCGCTTACCCAAGTTTTGCATAGACAGTCGGGTGCTTGAGACCGAGGTTTGCGGGGCGACTACAGGGTCAATACTTTGATTATCACTCATAACTTACTCATGTTTTGCAAAATTCAGGCACGATGACAAAAGCTGCTTTGCCGTCTAACGTATGCCACTTTGGCTGCTATTGGCATTGGGCGGAAATACCAGCTCTACGCGCTGATCACCACCGGCAGTGGCCTCAACATCGCCGGCTTTTAGACTATAACGAATGACATTACCTGCAAAACTTGCGCCATTTTGCACCAGTCTGGCATTACCAGTCAGCGTGATGATGCCAGTGACGGCATTATAATCAATATTATTGGCTTGACCTTTTGCTAGGCCTTTTTCTCGTGTCACGATTTGCTGCATCGTCGCTGGTCGGCCGGTCGCCACCGCAGAGTTGATACTGCGCTGCTGAGATAGGTTGACGGTGATATTATCTGCGGTCATCTTAAAAGTCCCTTGAGTAATAATCACGTTGCCTGCATAGCTGGTGACCCCTGTACGCTCGCTATACGTGGCCTTGTCTGCCAATAGTTTGATCGGCTGGTTGGCATCTGATGGCAGAGCGTGGCTATAAAGCGGCAGCGCAACCAGCATGAGCATCGGTAGCGCGCGCAGCGTAGACAAAAATTTAGGTTTCATAAACATCACTCGTCTTATAATAGGTATAGTCGATACACTCTAAAAATG